>CAIZZE010000043.1 GCA_903937405.1 uncultured Alphaproteobacteria bacterium
CGCTCAAACTTGGGAAGAAAAACATTCGGTTTTTTGGAAAAACTCTGGCTAGGAAACATAGCTGAAAGCCTTGTCAATACTAGCTGCATTCCTAATGACCGTCATTAGAGAGTTTTTAGCTAATGACGGATTTGGGTTCAAAACTATTGATTCAGAAATTTCGATTAAAGTTTTTTGTGTTGATTCACCAGTATTAGTTTTCATTAATCACAATTTTTTATTATTTTGTTACTTTGCAATCTAGAGTTTATCTCTAAGAATTCCTATAAAAAACCCCGCCACAAGCTGAAGTCGGGAAGTTTTTATCAATTACTTTATTTCCAAAAACCCCAGTCGTATTTCTGAAGCTTATCGGCAAGCCAACTAAACTTCTGATTCCTAAAAAAGCAAAAGCCTCGGCTTCAATCGCATCACCATTCAATCCAATTTCTTCCATCGCTTTTATTGAAACTCCGGTCAGCCATTTTTTCATTTCATCCATCAAAGCCACATTTTTTCGGCCCCCCCCGCAAACAAAAATTTCTTTCGGTCTTTGCGTTAAAAAATCCAAATTAATCTGAATTGCTCGGGCATGCATGTAAGTAAAAGTTGCCAGCGCGTCTTCGGGTTTTAAGCTGTTAATTGGTGACAATAAATTTGAAAAATCATCACGGTCAAAAGATTTTGGCGGTTTTTTGTGGAAAATATCATTTTGTAAAATGCGATCGGCCAAAATGAAATCAATAGTTCCTCTTTTGGCAATTTTGCCATCTTCATCAAAATCGAGATTAAATTTTTTCTTCATCAAATCATCTAAAGGCGCATTGCCAAAGCAGATGTCGAAAGCTTCGATTTCTTCTTCTTTGTAACTCGCAAAATAAGTGATATTGGAAATGCCGCCGATATTTAAAACTGCTGCCGGGCGAGGGTGCTTGTTCAATAAATGAAAATGATAAATCGGAACCAAAGGCGCGCCTTGGCCACCCAGAACTACGTCGCGGGTTCTAAAATCTGCGACAACATTAATTCCAGTTTCATGAGCTAATAAATGTGGATTGCCGATTTGCCAGGTAATTCCTTGTTCGGGAAGATGTAAAATTGTGTGGCCGTGAAATGCGATTAAATCAATTTCTTCGCGATTGATTTTATTTTCGGCGATGAAGCGATTAACTAATTGGGCGTGTAAAACGGTTAATTCATTTTCGATAATCTTTATTTCAGAAAGCTTTGTAGGGTTGTAAATCAAGTTGGAAAGGCGGGTTTTAAAATCTTTGTCGTAAGGTTGATAATCAAAATTCTTACTTTTGATTATTTCTTTGCCGTCGCTTTCGATTAAGGCGAGATCAATGCCATCCATCGAAGTTCCACTCATCAGGCCGATGCTTTTGTAGATTTTGGTCATTCGTAACAAACCTGATTAAAAATATTAATAAAACTCAGTTTTTTATCGAGACTCAATTGCGTTGTTCTTCGCAATAGATTCAGGCTTTCATCCGCAATCATAAAAATTTTTTGTGCAGAGTGTTTTTGAATGAGATTTAGAAAAACTTTTTCTTCGTCAAAATAAAAATTATCTAGCGCGGCGTTAAGTCTTTTTAATAAACGGCTAATAAAAAACTCAAAAGATTTTTCAAAAATTGTGAAAGAAAAATTTTTATCCGAGATTTTTTTTAGTAATTCTTCCGAGATTTTTTTATTGTAAAGTGATCTTAAAAAAAGCTCGTAAAACCTTGTTAGTTCTAATCCTAGCGTAATTGCTTCGGCAGGAGAGTTATCGAAAATTTCAGATAAAAATTGTAAATCTTTCGGCGGAAATTGTAGGTTATTTTGGCGCAAAATTTCGGTGAAATCACGCAAAGATAAATCGGGAATTTTTACAATTTGGCAGCGTGAACGAATTGTTGGTAAAACACGGTTTAAATTATGCGAAATTAAAATCAGGAAATTATTCGGACGCGGTTCTTCGAGGATTTTTAAAAGGGCGTTGGAGGCAGATTTATTAAGCTCGCAAGCTGAGTCGATTAATATAAATTTATTGGCAGAAATCGCGGAAGTTTGATTAGAAAAGTCAGCGATTTTTCTAATTTTATCGACGGTAATTTCTTTTTTTTCGGCTTCTTTTTCGATTAATAATAAATCGGGATAAAGGGCAGATTTTCCTAGAATTTCTTTAGCAATTTCAGCAGCGAAACTAGCTTTGCCAATACCTTTTTTGCCATGGAGTAAAATTGCGTGATGAAGTTTTTGGGTTTGGTAGGATTTGAGAAGTGCTGATTTTGTTTGGTTGAAGCCGATTAGCATTTAGTTTGTTAAAAGTTTAGGTCATCGAGAATCTTACTTCTCGCCACCACCAAGTGAATGTACATACAATGCCAATTGCTTAATCGTATTATCATCCAACCGGCCAATCCAATAAGGCATTACGCCATAACGAGAGTAAGTAACCGTGAAAATTATATCTTCTTTTTTGCCGCCATATAACCAAATTGCATCAGATAAATTCGGCGCGCCGACTTCGCGGTTTCCAATGCCGCCAGCTTTATGACAAACTACACAATTAGCTTTGAAAATTTCTTCACCTTTTTTATTGCTTAAAGATTTATCGGAAAGTGACATCACATATTCCGCTACATTTGTCACTTCTTCTTTATTTAAAATTTTGTCCAAACCAAAAGACGGCATTTGACTCAAGCGGGTTTTGTCATGTGATGAGCGAATTCCGTAATTAAGGGTTTGATAAATATCAGTGATTTTTCCGCCCCAAAGCCAATCATCATCGTTCAAATTCGGAAAGCCTTTTCCACCTTGCGCGCCAGTGCCGTGACAACCAGCACAGTTTTCTTTGAAAGCAGCGCGACCGCCATTTATGGCAAATTCCATTAATTCAGGATCTTTCTGAATTTGATCAAAATCAGATTGGGAAATTTTTTCAATCAAACCGCCTCTTTGGGCTGAAACTTCTTTTTGCGACTCGGCTAATTCTGAAGCTGTGGACCAATTTAGGGAGCCTTTAGTGTTGCCGCCAAAAATTGGCCAAGTTGGATAAAAAACCCAATAAATAAAAGACCAGATAATGCAAATGACCCATACTATAAGCCACCAACGTGGAGCTGGAACATCATATTCTGAAATTCCATCCCACTTATGTCCCGTGGTTTTTGGATTTTTCCCGCTTTTTAATTCTTTGGTTGCGGGATTGATTGGAGTTTTATTATGTTCAGTCATGTTCTCTAGTCTTTATCCTTTAGGGGAATTTTTGAATATTTATCGAATTTCTTTTTTGTGCCTTTTTTGAAAACCGCGTAAATTATATAGCAGAAAGTCAAAAAGAAAAAAATGGTCGCAACCGTTGGTGCATAATGAACGAAAGAATCTATCATTTTTTCACCTCATCTTTTTTTAAGTTGATTGGCTCATATTTTACAAAATCAACAAAGCTTCCTAGAATTTGTAAATAAGCAACTAAAGCATCCATTTCAGAAATGCGGCTTGGATTGCCATCAAAATCATGAACGTTAACTTTGCCGCCATAACGCTTTTGCAAACCTTCGGTTTCTCTTTCATTTGAAGCCTGAATAACCGCGTCGGACGTGGCATTTTGGATCATTTCGTCAGTGTATGGAACTCCGAGTTTGCGTAGAACTTCCATGTCGTCAGAAATGCCAGAAATTTGAGCATCGCGTTCAACTAAAAATGGATAAGTTGGCATTATTGATTCTGGAACTACATCGCGCGGATTGAGTAAATGACGCACATGCCATTGGTCTGAATATTTGCCGCCAAGTCTGGCTAAGTCAGGTCCAGTTCTTTTTGAACCCCATTGGAAAGGGAAATCATACATGCTTTCAGCCGCTAGAGAGTAATGTCCATAACGCTCAACTTCATCGCGCAAAACACGAACTTGTTGCGAGTGACAACCATAACAGCCTTCGCGTTTATAGATTTTAGAACCTACAAGCTCAAGCGGCGTATATGGTCGCATGCCTTCAACTTTTTCGATGGTAGTTTCCATGCGAAATAATGGCGCAATCTCAACAAGACCGCCGATTGAAATAACGATAACTGTAAGAACTAAAAGCAGAATCGAGCTGCGCTCAATTTTGTCGTGATTAAACATTTTATTTTTGTTGGTTTAGAGATTGATTCAAATCGTTAAAAATTTTATTTGCTAAATGATAAGCTAAATTAACTGGAACGGCGTTGCCAATCATTTTATAGCCATCGGCAATATTTTTATACTTAAAAATAAAATCATCAGGAAAAGTTTGTATTCTGGCGCATTCGCGAACTGACAAACGGCGATAAAGATGTTCTTTATTGGGCACAAAAATTCTTTTATTTTGCTCAACAAATTGCATCTTCGGAGCTTGCGGATGAAGTGGTGCATGCCTTCCACCAGCTTGAATTGTGAAAGAAGGTTCATCCCAAGAGCGCACACGATTTCGTGACATGTAAATTGTAGAAAATCCGCCATTCATATATTCATGATTTGAAATTTCCAAATCGCCCTCATTTGTTTTATTGCCTTCTTGTGCATGTTTTGCGAAGCCTAAATCGCCAATTGCATCTTTCAAAACTAACTTATTTTTTTGTGGATTTGGGAACTCAAATTTTTTACCCAAATCCAAACGATATCCAACAATGATAACGCGAAGGCGATCTTGCGGCACATCAAAATCATTGGCATTTAAAAGTTTTGAAGAAACTTCGTAACCAGCGTTTTTAAATTCTTTTAAGATATTTAAAAACGCGTTTTGGTGTTTTGGATGTAAAATTCCCGAAACATTTTCAGCAAGAAAAAACTTAGGCTTTTTTTCATTTAAAATTCTGATATAGTCGTAAAAAAGTTGACCTCTTTTATCTTCAATGCCGCGACCAGCTCCAGCTTCGCTCCAGCTTTGACATGGCGGCCCGCCAATTATTCCATCGCAATTAGGAACTTCGTTCGAAAGAACTTTGGTGATGCTTTTTTTCTCTAATTTGGTGTTTGGAAAATTATGTTCAAAAGTGCCCCAAATTTTTGAGTCATATTCATTCGCCCAAATCGTGTTAAATCCAGCTTTTTCAAAACCTTTATCCAAACCACCAGCTCCTGAAAATAGTGAGATTATTTTCATATTTTTCTCCCAAAAGAAATTAGAACTGCATCTAATAAATTGGCAGGATTGTTGGGAGATTTGATGTTAATATTTGAAATAGAAAAATTTGTATTTTTTAAATTTTCTAAAGCTTTTTTATCTTCAATTGGAAATGAATCATATTTACTTCTCAAGAGTAAGGCGTTTAAGGAAAACTCATCTTCAGAATTTTTTATTAGATAATCAAAAACTCGATTTGGATTATCGATATGCCCCATTCCACGAATGCGTAAACAAGTTATTCCAAGAGGATCAACTTTATTGACTCGACCCAATTCATTTGTTTGAGCAAGTTCAAGATTTGGCAACTCTTTCAGGCCATCAGATATTGTATTTTTTATTTTTTCATAAATTTCTTTTTCGGCGGCATAACAATCTCCGTAAACAAACCACAGCGATTTTAGAATATTTTCTTTTGCAACAACTCCAATTACATAAAGAATATCTTTCTCTCGCCAATCTTCGCATTCTCTGCAGCTTTTTGTAATCATCGGACTATCTGCATGTAATTTTGCTTTTGGATAAGAGCTATTGAGAGCAATTGCAGAATTTAGGTTTTCAATTTTTTTAATTTCTATCGCATCACCATTTCTGATGATTAAATCTGGCGGATTGTTTTGGTTGCCAATGTAGGAGAAATTTTGTGAAAAAATTTTATTTTTTTCAGCGGTGGTTTCTGTTTGAAGTGAGTTGCAGAAAACGTCTTTGATATAAAGTTCTAATGAATCTCCCGCAAGATTGGCTCTGTTGGAAGAATTATTATGATAAACTATATTTGACAAAGGACTTTCGACAATGTTTTTAATTGCTATTAGTAGGTTTGTAGTCATGGAATTTTTTTAACGTTTCATTTTGATAGTTTTATAAAAATTCCACGCCATCAAACATCCGCCGATTAAAAAGAAAAGTCCGCCCAAAGCACGAGTTATGTAAAGTGGATGTAAGGTTTTTAGAGTTTCAACGAATGAATATTGTAAGAAACCCATTTCGTCGTAAGAGCGCCACATCAAGCCTTGCGCGATGCCAGAAATCCACATTGCAGAAACATATAAAACAATGCCGATTGAGGCGAGCCAGAAGTGAGTCGACACTAACTTTATTGAATAAAGATCTTTCTTGCCCCACAGAATTGGAACCATGTGATAAAGCGCGCCAAAGCTGATTAATGCAACCCAGCCTAAAGCACCGGAATGCACGTGAGCGATTGTCCAATCGGTGTAATGTGAAAGTGAGTTTACAGTTTTGATTGCCATTAACGGGCCTTCGAAAGTGCTCATTCCGTAGAATGCAACGGCGGTAATTAAGAAGCGTAAAACCGGATCGGTGCGTAGTTTGTCCCAAGCGCCGGACAAAGTCATAATACCATTAATCATGCCGCCCCAAGAAGGCATCCAAAGCATAATTGAAAAAGTCATGCCTAAAGTTTGCACCCAATCAGGAAGTGAAGTGTAATGCAAATGGTGCGGTCCTGCCCAAATATAGATAAAAATTAAAGACCAAAAATGCAGGATAGAAAGTCTGTAAGAATAAACAGGGCGTTCGGCGCGTTTTGGGATGAAGTAATACATAATTCCAAGAAAGCCGGCAGTTAGGAAAAATCCAACCGCGTTATGACCATACCACCATTGAATCATGGCGCTTTGAACACCGCCAAAAAGTG
Source organism: uncultured Alphaproteobacteria bacterium (assembly GCA_903937405.1). Taxonomy (GTDB): domain Bacteria; phylum Pseudomonadota; class Alphaproteobacteria; order Rickettsiales; family UBA1997; genus UBA2645. The sequence continues at coordinate 6,778 of CAIZZE010000043.1, forward strand.
GGTAGCTATGAGCTGAATCAATGCGCAGAGGAATCGCTAAATTATTTACAATATGAAGTATGGCAACGGTGACTATAAATCCGAGGTAAAACCAGTTCGCTACATAAATATGAGGTTCGCGGCGGTTTTTTATAGTCATTACGAAAACTAAAAAATAGCAAACCCAAACTATAGTAAGCCATAAATCAGCATACCATTCTGGTTCGGCGTATTCTTTGGCTTGAGTTACGCCGTTAACATATCCGAATGCCGCCATTAAAATGAATAGTTGGTAGCCCCAAAATATAAATTTATGTAAATTTTTATGTCCCCAAAGTTTGGTCTGACAAGTGCGCTGAACAACGAAAAAACTGGTACCAAAAAGAACATTGCCACCAAAAGCAAAAATTACGGCAGAAGTGTGAAGTGGGCGCAAACGGCCAAAACTCAACCATTCTACTCCCAAATTTAGCGCCGGAAAAGCAAGTTCAAAAGCGATATAAACCCCAACTGTAAAACCAACAATTCCCCAAAAAGTTGCAGCGATCGTAAAAAGTTTTAAGATGTCGTAATCGTAAGAAATCGGTGCTTGATTAGTGTGAGTTGTTGCCATTTTGTTAAATGTTTTTTTAAAAAATTAATTTTATTGCCATTAAAAAAAGCATGATCGCGTTAAACAAAATCAATGCCTTAGCAATAAATTTAAATTCTGGAATTTTTGTAAAAACATTACCGCCTAAAGCTATTAAAAACAGCGACGGAAATGTGCTGATGCCAAAAAATAACATCCCAATTGCAGCTAAAAGCGGATTTGTGATTGCAGCTGCAACCAAAAAAGCGGCATATAAAAGACCACAAGGAATGAAACCTAAAACTACACCAAGAATATAGCCTTTGAAGCCTTGCGGATTCTGAAATAAAATGGAGGTTTTTTTGGCAAGAAAATGAGGGACATTTTTTAGAATTTTTGATTTAAATGGCAAACGAATTTTCTTGAAAATGACGCTTGAGCTGAGTTTGTTATTTAAGAAAAGATTTAGGAAAATTATGGAAGCGCCAAATAAAAACAAAGCCGATAAAATCTTAAAGCCGATAAAATCCTGAATATTGCTGGTTAAAAATGAGCAGAAAAATCCGATGATCGAATAAGTTGTGATGCGCCCCAAATGATAAGGTAGCAGCGCTAAATTTTTCAATCTTTGAAAAGCAGTGAAATTTTGTAGCGAAGTTTTTTTCAGGCGATTGCCAACTTGAGTTAAAACGAAAGGTCCGCACATTCCAATGCAATGAGTGAAACCGCCGAAAAATCCGAGGCTGATTAATGAGAATATTAAAGTGTAATCATTCATAGTATTTGGTTAAATTAAAACTTCTTTTGAATTTAGTTTGATGGCGTCTGTTTAATTGGTTATTTTTCCTGTGACGATAAGATTAGATAGATCCTGAAACAAGTTCAGGATGACGATGCGGGAAAATCTATCAGAGCCTGTCATCCTGAACTTGTTTCAGGATCTATCTGTAATTCAATATATTAACCAATTAATCAGACAATCCGTTTAGTTTTATTTGAATTGCTACGAGCGGGATAAAACTGCACATCCGCAATAGATTTTTGTATTAAGTGGTTCATATAGTTTTTATATTCGACAATTGGTCAATTGGTAATTGCAAAATTTTGCTTCGTTTCTAAATTGCTTGGTCTTCGTTAGAACTTTTCTCTCAATTAAAAAATCATTTTTATGAAAATTAATTTTGCCAAATTGGCAGATTTTTCTGCTGTTAAAAATTCTGTTGCTGTTTTGGTTTTAACTGAAGAACAAACCAAAAAATCAAATTTAAAACCGGTTAAATTTGCTAAAGATAATTTTGAATTTACGGGTAAAAACAATCAGATTTCAATAGTTACTTTAGACGGTAAAATCGTTGTTATTGTAGGAGCTGGAGCTGAAGATAAACTTGATGAAAAAAAATTCCAAAAAATCGGATCACGAATTGCAGCATTTTTAAATGGCTCAAAAATTAAAGACGGGACAGTATTTTTTGACACCAAAAAATCAGCGGAAGATTTAACTAAAATGGCATTTGGCGCCACTTTACAAAATTACCGTTTCAACAAATATTTCGAAAATAAAAAGAAGGAAAAAGAGTTAAAAATTGAATCTTTAACCTTCGCCGTTGCTGATGTTGCTAAAGCTAAAAAAGAATTTTCGGAATTAGAAATTTTAGCAAATAATATTTATTTCGTTCGTGATTTAGTTTCAGAACCATCAAATATTTTAAATCCAGAAAGCTATGCCGCAATTTGCAAAACCTTGAAAAAAGATGGTTTGGAAGTTGAAGTTCTCGGCGAAGCAGCGATGAAAAAATTAGGCATGGGTTCACTTCTTTGTGTTGGTCAAGGCAGTGAGCGCGAATCACAATTGGTAGTTATAAAATGGAATGGCGGCAATGCAAAAGACAAGCCTTTGGCCTTTGTTGGTAAAGGTGTAACTTTTGATACTGGTGGTATTTCAATCAAGCCAGCTGTTAATATGGAAGACATGAAAACTGACATGGCGGGTTCTGCGGTTGTAGTTGGATTGCTTAGAAATTTAGCACAAAGAAAAGCTAAAGTTAACGTTGTTGGCGTTATCGGATTAGTTGAAAATATGCCTTCGGGAACTGCGGTAAAACCGGGCGATGTTGTCAAATCAATGTCGGGTCAAACTATTGAAGTAATCAATACTGACGCGGAAGGAAGATTAGTTTTGGCGGATGCTCTTCATTACACTAACTCAAAATTCAAACCAAAATTTATGGTGAATTTAGCAACTTTAACCGGCGCGATTATTGTCGCTTTGGCTGATGTTTATGCTGGATTATTTTCCAATGATGATGAACTTGCCAAACAAATTGAAAATTGTGGATTATCTACGGGCGAGCGCGCTTGGAGACTTCCTTTAGGCGAAGAATATGACGAAATGATTAACTCTGATATCGCGGATATGAAAAATGTCGGCAGCGGCAGAGGAGCTGGCAGCACTACAGCGGCGCAGTTTTTGCAGCGTTTTGTTGGTGAAACTAAATGGGCGCATTTGGATATTGCGGGCGTGGCTTGGAAAGGAAAAGGCGATGCTTTGGCGGTGAAAGGCGCAACTGGTTACGGAGTGCGTTTGCTAGATCAATTGGTTAAAATGCACGAGAAAAAATAATTAATAAAAATAATGAAAAAACTTCTAGTTCGCGGTGGAAAAAAACTTGATGGTTCAGTGCAAATCGCTGGCGCTAAAAACGCTGCATTGCCATTGATGGTTGCTTCAATTCTCACTGATGAAAAACTTACTTTAACCAATATTCCTCACGTTTCCGACATTTCAACAATGGCCAATCTTTTGGTTAATTTAGGAATTGAAGTGCAGCTTGACGGCATGGATAAAGATTTTGGCAATCAAGGTCGCGCGGTAATTTTTGATGCTAAAAATATTTCAAATCCCGTGGCTCCCTACGAACTTGTGCGCAAAATGCGCGCTTCGATTTTTATTTTAGGACCACTTTTGGCGCGTCTTGGCAAAGCTAAAGTTTCTCTTCCGGGTGGCTGCGCAATTGGAACTCGCCCAGTAGATTTGCATTTGAAAGCTATGGAAAAACTTGGCGCTAAAATTGAATTAACCGGCGGTTACGTTGATGCTTCGGTTGATGGGCGCTTGAGGGGTGCAGAAATTAATTTCGAAAAAGTTTCAGTCGGCGCAACTGAAAATACTTTAATGGCGGCAACTCTTGCTGAAGGTGAAACCATAATTAATAATGCAGCTTGCGAGCCTGAAATTATTGATCTGGCAAAATGTTTGACTGCAATGGGCGCTAAAATTCAAGGAGCGGGAACTCCACAAATTAGAATTCAAGGCGTTGATAAACTTCACGCCGCGCGTCACAGAATTATTGCCGATCGTATTGAAGCCGGAACCTACGCAGTTGCAGCCGGAATCACAGGAGGACGCCTAATTTTACAAGGCGTTGAAATGTGGATTCTTGGCGGATTTAGAGAAGAGTTAGAAAAAGCGGGATTAAAATTAGTGCAAATTAGCCCTTACGAAGTTGAAGTTACGCGGCTTTCAGACGTGATTCATCCAGTTAGCATTTCAACTCACCCATTTCCCGGTTTTGCAACTGATATGCAAGCTCAATTCATGTCTCTGATGGCGGTTGCTGATGGCGCTTCAACAATTGAAGAAACTATTTTCGAAAACCGTTTCATGCATGTTATGGAATTGGTGAGAATGGGCGCTAATATTGAATCTCACGGTAATTTAGCCGTTGTAAAAGGTGTAAAAAAATTAACCGGTGCCGAAGTTATGGCCACCGATCTGCGCGCTTCAGTTTCATTGGTTTTAGCTGGTTTAGTTGCTGATGGCGAAACTGTAATTAACAGACTTTATCACCTTGAAAGAGGTTACGAAAGATTAGCTGAAAAGCTGATTGCCTGTGGTGCGGATATTAAAATTCTTTATTAAAATTCCTTAAAAAATGCTTTCCTTTATCGCAAAAAAAATCTTTGGTTCTGTTAATGAACGTATTGTAAAATCTCTCGCTGTCGATGTGTCTAAAATCAATGCTTTAGAACCACAAATCTCTGCGCTTTCAGATGAACAATTAAAAGAAAAAACTGCAGAATTTAAAGAACGTTTAGCAAAAGGCGCAACTGTTGATTCGCTTTTACATGAAGCTTTCGCCGTTGTTCGCGAAGCCGGAAAACGAGTTTTAAACATGCGCCATTTCGATGTACAATTAATTGGCGGCATGATTTTACACCAAGGAAAAATCGCCGAAATGCGCACAGGTGAGGGGAAAACCTTGGTTGCAACTTTGCCTTGTTATCTAAATGCCTTAAGCGGCAAAGGTGTTCACGTTGTAACTACAAATGATTATTTGGCGAAACGTGACTCAGAATGGATGGGGAAAATTCACGAATTTTTAGGACTAACTGTTGGCTGCCTAACCAATGAATTAAATGATGATGATCGCCGCAAAGCTTACGCTTGCGATATTACTTACGCTACCAACAACGAATTGGGTTTTGATTACCTGCGCGACAATATGAAATTCTCTGCTGAAAATATGGTTCAGCGTAGCAAACATTATGCAATTGTTGATGAAGTTGATTCAATTTTAGTTGACGAAGCGCGAACTCCTTTGATTATTTCCGGTCCAACTGATGATAATTCCAAACTCTATGAAGAGATTAACCGCTTGATTCCGCGCCTTACTGACAAGGATTTTCAAATGGAAGAAAAAGATCGCGGCGTTTTCTTAACTGAAGCGGGAATTGAGAATTTAGAAAAAATGTTGAAAGAGGCGGGAACTATTGAACAAGATTCTTCACTTTACGATCCATCGCATATTTCTTTTGTGCATCACATCAATCAGGCATTGAAAGCGCACAAGATTTTCAAAAGCGAAATTGATTATATTGTTAAAGACGGATCAATCGTGATTATCGATGAATTCACGGGAAGAATGCAGGAAGGGCGACGCTTTTCCGACGGCTTGCATCAAGCGTTGGAAGCAAAAGAAGGCGTAAAAGTGAGAAATGAAAATCAAACTTTGGCTTCAATCACATTCCAAAATTATTTCCGCCTTTACGAAAAATTGGCGGGCATGACTGGAACTGCTTCAACCGAAGCAATTGAGTTTGAAGAAATTTACAATTTGCGCGTGGTTGAAATTCCAACTAATCGCACGATTTCAAGAATTGATGAAGATGATGAAATTTACAAAAATGAAAAAGGTAAATATGATGCAATTGTAAAAGCCATCAAAGAAGCGCACGCCAAGCAGCAGCCGATTTTAGTTGGCACAATTAGCATTGAAAAATCTGAATATCTCTCAAAATTATTGCGCGCAGAAAAATTGCCGCACAGCGTTTTGAATGCTAAATATCACGAACAAGAAGCAGAAATTATTTCGCAAGCTGGTGTTCCGGGTGCAATTACAATTGCAACCAACATGGCAGGGCGTGGAACTGACATCATGCTTGGTGGTAATCCGGAATTGATGATTGAAAAATTAGTTGATGATGCTGATTCACAAAAAGCGGCAGAAATCAAAGCAAAAGTTGAAGCTGATAAAAGAATCGCAGTTGCGGCTGGCGGGCTTTACGTTCTGGCAACTGAAAGACATGAAAGTCGCAGAATTGACAATCAATTGCGCGGCCGCTCTGGTCGTCAGGGTGATCCAGGAAGATCAAAATTTTATTTGTCGCTTGAAGATGATTTGATGCGCATTTTTGGTTCGGAAAAATTACAGGCTGTTTTATCTAGATTTGGTTTGAAAGATGATGAGGCAATTGTTCATCCATGGATTACTAAAACCCTTGCCGGCGCGCAGCATAAGGTTGAAATGAGAAATTATGAAATCAGAAAAAACCTTTTGAAATATGACGATGTTGTAAATCAACAACGAAAAGTAATCTTTGCGCTACGTCACGAAACTATTGATGTGAGTGATATTTCAGAAAAATTGAAAAAATTCAGAAGTCAAATCAATCAAGAATTGGTAGAAGATTGCATTCCAAAAAATTCATATAGTGAACAATGGGAAATTGATCTTTTGGAAAAAGAAATTTTCAGAATTTACGGCGTGAAGCTTGATTTAAAAGCTCAAGCTGCGGTTGAAGGCGTAACCGAAAGAGAAATTTTAAATTATATTGAAGGTCACACAGCTGAAATTTTTGTCGAAAAAGAAAGGCTTTATGGCGCGGAAGTTGTAAAGAAAATCGAGAAGCAAATTTTCTTGTTAACTTTGGATTCAGAATGGAAAGATCATTTGCTTTCGCTCGATAAATTGCGTCATGGAATTAATCTTCGTGCCTACGCGCAGAAGGATCCATTGATTGAATATAAACGCGATGCTTTCAATTTATTTGAAGAAATGATGCTTAGAATCGAAGAACAAGTTTTAAGCAGAATTGCGCACGTTCAAATCAATGTTGATCGCGATGAAGGCGAAATAAATTTAATTGCTCAAGCGCCAAAACAAAGAATGTTTGAAACTAGAAATGACCCAGCTTTTGTGCAAAGCGAGCCGAAAGCGCTGCAAACTAAAACGCCATTAAAATCGAATGTAAATCCGCAAGATCGCGATCCGAGAAACCCAGAAAGTTGGGGAAATGTTGGTCGCAACGAATCTTGCCCATGCGGAAGTGGTAAGAAATTCAAACAATGTCATGGTTAATAATTTAATTTTTAAAGTTGCAAAGCGAGGCAGCGTTTATAGCGAAGATGCTGCTGTGCTTTGTGAAGATGTGTTTGGCAGGAAGCCTACATTCAAAGATGAACAAACTATTATTGTTGGATTTTTAGATAATAAAATCTGCGCAACTGCGACGCTTATTCATGAAGAAAATCTTTATAAAATGATGAATGTTGTTGTGGTTCTGGAAATGCAAAATAAAGGCATTGGTTCAATGTTGTTAAAATTCTGTGAAGATTATGTTTTGGAAAATGATGTAGTTGCAATTTACTGCCACGCTAGTGATTACGCTGGTCGAAGCGCGGTAAATTTTTTTTTAAAAAATCAATATTTTTGTCGCGGCGAAAGATTTGAAGAAAATGGCAAAGAAAGCCAAATTATGGTAAAGTTATTGGTGGAGTAGCTCTTTCAATAAAATTAAATCTAAAAGCAAATGACTCACTTTTATAAAACAACCAAAACTCCTGTCGGAAATTTAAAATTAGTCGCAAGCAATAATGGTTTGGCGGCAATTCTTTGTGAAAATGATAATCTAAAACGCTTTTCATTCGCCAAATTAGAAGAAAATAAAACTAATTTAATTCTTCTAAAATGGGAAAAACAGTTGCAGGAATATTTTGCTGGCAAGCGTAAATCTTTCGACATTGATCTTGATTTAGCTGGTACTGATTTCCAAAAAAAAGTTTGGCAGGTATTATTTACAATTCCATTTGGTGAAACCAGAAGTTACACTCAAATTGCCACTCAAATTGGCAACCCAAAAGCCTCGCGCGCCGTCGGCACCGCTATTGGAAAAATCCAATTGCAATTATTGCGCCTTGTCATCGCGTTATTGGTTCATCAGGAAAATTAGCTGGTTTTTCTGGTGGATTAGAAGTGAAGGCTTTTTTGTTGGAGCTGGAAAATGGTGGTTAAGTAGTACGCTACTTGCTACGGAGGACTTTATCAATAGCTAAACCAAATTCTTCGCTGCTTTTAACCTTAAGTACTGTACTAGGTACTCCATTTTTTCTTACCTGTACATATTCAATATTATCTTCATTTGTACCTATAACGTTTTGACACATCTTTTTAAAATCTTCTTCTGGAAGATAACGTCCTCTTTTATTTAAATTTTGTCGCAACAATTTCTCTGGGTTTTGGGTTTTTTCATCAGTTCCAAAAAGTTCTTTAAAAAAACCCTTCCAAGTGAGTTCTCCGTTATTGCCTAATGATTTACTTTTTGATAATTTAACAGCTCTATTTACACTAAATCCAAGCAAACCAGCACCTCCAACCACGGCCAAAGTAATTGCAGCTACGGCGGCAGGAGCATAATGCGCGACTGCAACACCAGCAATAGGAGCGACGACTAAAGCGCCAACCCCACCAGTTGCAACTGTTACAGCTAAACCAACTCCAACTGCCGTCACTACTGCCGCAATCGGCCATCTATATTTCCATAATGTGTCGAACCATCCCCATTTTCTAGGAGAATCATTTTTGGAATTAGATCTGCTTATATTTCGTTGGCTTTTTGACATATAACTTATGGGGGTTAAGAGATTAAAAAATTAATTCTATAATTTACAATTTTTCAAAAAAAAATAATCAAGATTTTAATTTCTTGCATTAAAGTTTTTTAATCAAGTTTTTGTTAATCGCTTCCAAAAATTCTTCGGTGTAGAGATAATGTTTGCCGTGTTCCACTTTGTTGCCGTGAATACAAACTGCTAAATCTTTGGTCATTTTTCCACTTTCAACTGTTTCGATGCAAACTTGTTCTAAGGTTTGGCAGAAATTTATCAGTTTTTGATTTTCGTCTAATTTTCCTCTAAAAGCCAAGCCGCGAGTCCAAGCAAAAATTGAAGCCATTGGATTTGTTGATGTTGGTTTGCCGGCTTGGTGGTCGCGGAAGTGGCGGGTGACGGTGCCGTGAGCGGCTTCGGCTTCCATGGTTTTGCCGTCTGGAGTTATTAAAACTGAGGTCATTAAGCCTAAAGATCCAAATCCTTGCGCTACCGAATCGGATTGCACATCGCCGTCGTAATTTTTACAGGCCCAGATGAAATTGCCGCTCCATTTCAATGCCGACGCAACCATATCATCAATCAGGCGATGTTCATAAATAATTTTTTTCTCGGCGAATTTTTCTTTAAATTCTTTTTCATAAATTTCGGCAAAAATATCTTTAAAGCGGCCATCATATTTTTTCAAAATGGTGTTTTTAGTGGAAAGATAAAGTGGCCAGCTCTTTTGCAAAGCGAGGTTGAAGCATGAATAAGCAAAACCGCGGATTGATTCGTCGGTGTTGTACATACCCAACGCAACGCCGGGGCCGGCGAATTTATAAACTTCATGTTCAATAACTTTGCCATCTTCGCCTTCGAATTTGATGGTTAATTTTCCTTTGCTTGGAACTACGAAATCAGTGGCTTTATATTGATCAGCGAAGGCGTGACGACCGACGATGATTGGTGAAGTCCAGTTAGAAACGATTCTAGGAACATTTGTACATACAATTGGTTCGCGAAAAACTGTGCCGTCTAAAATATTGCGGATGGTGCCGTTTGGCGATTTCCAGATTTGTTTTAAGTTAAACTCTTTTTGGCGCGCTTCGTCGGGCGTGATTGTGGCGCATTTTATGCCGACATTATATTTTTTAATGGCGTTGGCGGAATCAATGGTGATTTGGTCGTTAGTGGCATCGCGGTTTTGAATGCTGAGGTCGAAATATTTTATATCAACATCGATGTAAGGCAGAATTAATTTTTCTTTGATAAATTTCCAAATGATACGAGTCATTTCATCGCCGTCTAATTCGACTACGGGATTTTTTACGAGAATTTTTTGCATAAGAAAATGTTTGTTTGGGAATTGGGATTGGTTTAATAATTTTATGTTGTTGTTGTCAATACGAAGCATCGTCGAGATACTAGCTCGATCTAAAAAATCCCGCCCTGCGACACCAAATCAAAATTACGGAAAATAATCTTGTAGAAAAAATCATAACACTTCTGTTTCAACCAAGTTATTTGCGACGTGTCTTTCGTTACTGATTTTTAATCAAAAATAAAAGAGGTAATTATGAAAAAAACTTTTCTCACAATATTTTGCACTGCCGCTCTTCTTTCTACTTCTTCCTACGCTACTGGCATTTTCATCGGTGTTGACGCAATACAATCTAACGCAAGACATAAGGCTGACAATCCATCTGGATCCTTAACCGGACCAGGAGATGGCGATGTTATTGATACTGATAAATCAAGTTGGGGCGCCAATGCTGGTGTTCGATTTGATTTCTTGAATCTATTAGCATCAGTTGAAGGCTTTTATGACAGGCTCGATACTTACTCTAATAACTTTTACTCCACGCTTGGAATAAGAGGCAATGGTGACAATATTCAACTTAAAAATCGTTACGGTGCAAAAGTTAATCTTGGTTTTGCAATTTTACCAAGAGTTACGCCTTTTTTAACGCTCGGTGCTGCGAAAGTTAATTACCAAAACAATGTTTTTTTCGTGAATAATTCAGTTCATGATTCTGAAGTTGCTCCACTTTACGGCGTTGGTGTTTTGTTTGATTTGCCTTTGGGAATAACGCTTAAAGCAGCTTACGATTATCAACAATTTAACATGCGTTATGCTGAATCAGGTTCAAAAATCAAAACTCGTTTAGGTGTGGCAAGAATTGGTGTGATTTATAATTTCTAAGAAATTTATTTTTGAATGCAGTTTGGTATAAGATTTGATCGTCAACTTTAGGAGATTTTATGAAACAAGAAATTATCTGGATCGCAGTTGCGGATAGTCACGATGTTAAAATTTTTCAAACCATTAAAAATAAAAAAGGCGAGCCGCAATTGGTGAGGGAAATTAAATTTGAAAGCGAACCAAACGATAAACCAGGTCGTACTTTTGATAGTTTTGGATCAGGAAGACATGCAATTGAACCTCATACCGATCCTAAAGATGTTGAAAGGCAACATTTTGCGCATGAGATTTCGCATTTTTTATGTGAACCGGTGAATTATGATCAGTATGATGAATTGATTTTGATTGCGCCTCATAAAATGCTGAATTTTTTGTTCGAAGCATTGGATAAAAAAACCCAATTAAAAGTGAGTCACAAGGTTCATAAAAATATTACCGAGTTTCATCCGCATGACTTGCGGGAATATTTAAACCCAAATCCGTCATTAGCTAAAAACTCTCTAATGACGGTCATTAGGAATGCAGCTAGTATTGACAAGGCTTTCAGCTATGTTTCCTAGCCAGAGTTTTTCCAAAAAACCGAATGTTTTTCTTCCCAAGTTTGAG
>CAIZZE010000044.1 GCA_903937405.1 uncultured Alphaproteobacteria bacterium
AAGTAACAAGGTTGGCTAAAATATTGGCTGATTTTGCGAGAAAATTATGGTAAAAACTGAGGGAATTTTTTTGGATTTGGAAAATCTAAAAATTCTCAGTTGCGTGATGAGGAATTTGTGGGTTGTTCAGAGGTTCCTTAGCAGTAATGCCAGAGAAGCTGAGGAAAATCCAACGGCAATACATGTTGCACTAAGTAGAAGAGATATTGAAGACACGCGTCAGGAAAATGAAGAGTTAAAAAAAATTGGCATTCAAATGGAAGAGCTTTCAGAAAAAGAAAGAAATTCTTTATTTACAGAGGGAGAAGGAGTACTAGCGGCTTGGAAATATAAATCGGATACCAGTTTAAGATTTGATACTCACGATGTTAATAAAACGATTGCTGAAGATAGGGGTGTAAGATGGTTGGATGGTGTGGAAGTGAGAAGAATTATGCTGACACAAAATGATGCTGGAGATGCTGAAGTTGTTGGTGTAGTTACAAAAGATCATGAATTCCATTATGCCACTAAAGTTCACCTTACTGGTGGTTATAAATTAAATCTCCGCTTTGATGAAAATTCTTATAATCGCTTTCATGGTAATGCATTAGTAAGAAATTTTTTCAATAAGTTGGAAGATTTATTTGAAATACAATCTCCAATGCCAACCGATATTACAACATCTACGGGAATTTCGGTAAACGCTGTTTTTAAGATGGACGAGAGAATGGAGGGGTTAGTAAAAAGACAACTATCTGTGACAAATAGTCATTGGACATTAATTGCCAAAAATAAAGACTATGCCATGGTAAGAATGACTGGTGGTGGTAACACGGGATCAGAAGAATATAACCCAGCCTATTTCTTAAATTTGATGGCGAATACTAGGCAGATTTTTGGTGATAATTTGGTTGGAGTTTTATCAACATATGGATGTCCAAGAGCAATAAATGCCAGAAATTCAACTGATTTTGTTGAGGTGGCTAAAGGTTTAGTTGTTAGTTATGGTAAGGGCGGAACAGGTATTACCAAAGGGCATTATGAAGCAGCGCAAGGTTTAATGATGCTAGGATTTGAGAAAGAAGTTGTTGAGTATTTTAATAATTTTCAAGGTCGTAATGGCAAGCCGTTGGGAGATGAAATATCGGAAGTTTACAAACATGTTAAAGATGTAGAATTTATCCATGAAAATATTGGAAGAACCAATAGACGCATGGGATACGATAAATCAATATCAATGGAAGAAGCGATTTCTGCTGGTATATTACTTGCAGCTCTTGCCTTTGCTCTTGCTAAAAGTTTAAAAAAAGACGATGAAAAAAAGGAGGGAATTGGGAATGGAATAAGAGCTTCAAGTGCCACTGCTTTATCTGATTCTAAAGAAAAAGAAATAAAGGGAGTTTCGCATTAATTAAAATAATAAACATCTAATGAAATACGATTTAAAAGACATCATCACATTTACTAATGTTGCGAAATTGAAGAGTTTTACCAGAGCTTCAGAAGTGCTAAATATTTCAAAATCAGTTGTTACAACTAGAATTAATGATCTCGAAAAAGCTTTGGGAATGACTCTTCTAGCGCGCACAACCCGAGATGTAAATCTAACAACCGATGGTCATAATTTTCTCAATCACTGTAATGCGCTGTTGCAAAAAGTGGAAAGTTTAGATGACTTTTTAGATAGTTATAAAGGAATCAACGGAACTTTAAGAATTGTTCTCCCGCCTTATTTTAGCAGATATCACGTCGTACCTTATCTTGAAGAATTTTTGAGAGAATATCCCAGCCTTAAACTTGATATAAAATTAACTGAAAATCCGGTTAATATCATTGAAGAAAGCTTTGATTTGCAGGTGCGTATTCAAATTTCTACTGAAGAAAATTTGGAAGTGGCAAAGCTTATGATGAATCGAAAAATTGTCTGCGCTTCGCCAAAATATCTTGAAAAGCATCCAGCGCCAAAAACTCCTCAAGAATTATTGAATCACAATTGTATAGTTTTTGGAGAAAATGCGGTTTGGAAATTCAAGCAAAAAAATAAAAAAGGTGTTATTGAGATAAGCGATCTCAAGGGAAATATTAAATGTGACAATGGTGAGGTTATTAAAGAATTAGTCCTTGCTGGTGTTGGAATCACGATAAAATCAGCTTGCGATGTTGAAAATGAAATTAAGGAAAAAAAGTTGGTTGTGCTTTTAAAAGATTACGAAGCGATTAACGAAACTGAGTTTTACATTGTTTATCCCACCGGAAGAAATACCTCTCCAAAAATTAAAGCTTTTATTAAGTTTTTTCAGAAAAAATTATCGGCGAAGAAGATTTAAAATGAGATTTTTTGAAATAGTTTCGGGTGTCGGAATCTGAAACTATTACAATGTTAGATGCAACAGCGGTTGATGATATAATGTGTAATAGTTTAAATTTAATCCGACATTCTGTAAAATTGTTCAACTAACAAAAACAAAATTTACAGGAGTATTTATGTCAACATTAACACAAAAAATAATCAAACCAAAACTAGGATTATTAGAGCTAGCAAAACAGCTTG
>CAIZZE010000045.1 GCA_903937405.1 uncultured Alphaproteobacteria bacterium
CTCAAACTTGGGAAGAAAAACATTCGGTTTTTTGGAAAAACTCTGGCTAGGAAACATAGCTGAAAGCCTTGTCAATACTAGCTGCATTCCTAATGACCGTCATTAGAGAGTTTTTAGCTAATGACGGATTTGGGTTAAAAAAGGCCGACATCTTGGTAATGGCCTTTCCAATGCATAATTTTGGCATTCCCGCCCTTGCAAAAGCTTGGATGGACGCGGTAATTCTGAAAGGCGAAACTTTTGAAATGGGTCAAAAAATGATGAAGGGGAAAAAGGCTCTAACCATATTCACCTCAGGCGGCTTTTATTCTGAAGATAAATTTAATTTCGATTATCCAAATTGGAATACTATCGCCTTACTTGCCAAAGTGAATTTCACTTTCATGGGATTTGATGAATCTGAAATCATCGGAACTTCATTACGCGATGAAAAAACCCGCGAAGAAAATTTAGAAAAAATGCAGCAAGAAATTCACAAGCTAGTAAAAAAATGGTATGAATAATGAGTTTCGAACAAAATAAATATATCGTAGTCAGAAGCGCTATTTCTAAGGAATTAGCCGCTTTTGTTTATGATTATTTTTTAAATAAAAGATTGGTTGCCAATACTTTACTTGGCACCAAATTTTTACCGCAACATACCCAATATTTTGGACATTGGAGCGATGATCAGGTTCCTCAGACTTACTCTCATTATTCTGATATTGTGATGGAAGAAGCCACTAATCTCAAGCTTATTGAAACTTATTCTTACGCTCGAATTTATAAAAAAGGTGATATTTTGCATCGTCATAAGGATCGTCCATCTTGCGAAATTTCTACCACGTTGAATTTAGGCGGCCCAAGCTGGCCGATTTTTTTAGAGCCCGATTCTTCCAAAGGCGGCATGCAAGGCGATAATTATGTTTCTGAAAATACAAAAGGCGTAGAAATAGTGCTTAATCCCGGCGATATGCTGATTTATCGCGGCTGTGATTTAGAACATTGGCGCGATGAGTTTAATTCTGATGACTGCGCGCAAGTTTTTTTGCATTATAATAATGCAAATTCAGCGAATGCGCTGGCCAATAAATTTGATGGACGCTTTCATTTAGGGCTTCCATCAGAATTCAAAAGAAATAATTAACTAACGATCTCCGCCGCTGCCACTTTTTTTACGAGCCGAAACGTTAATTTTTTTACCACCACCTTTAACGCCGGAATCCGCAATAATTTTTCCTTTGCCGCCTTTGCCGCCTCTAGTGTTGAAAGGATCGCTAACAAATGGCGAAAGTTTTTTTACCGGCTTAAATTCTGTAGTTGTTTTGTTTTCTGACATATTAATTTTTATTTTGTTAATCAATTTTTTAATTGTGGCGGGCGTTACAAAATCATCAACACTCTTTTCTCATATATAAAAGAATCTTAAACATTTTCTCCCGCCGCCTTTCCTGAGGCCCAAGCCCATTGAAAATTAAAACCTCCGAGCCAACCAGTTACGTCCAAAACTTCGCCGATAAAAAATAAATTCGGCACCAATTTTGCTTCAAAAGTTTTAGAAGAAATTTGATCCACATTAATTCCGCCTAAAGTTACTTCGGCTTTGGCATAGCCTTCGGTGCCGTTTGGAGTAAGCTCAAACGCATTTACCAAACTGGCAATTTCTTTTAATTTTTGGTTCGAAAAATCAGCTAAATTTCCGCTAAATCCACTTTTTTGCGCTAAATAATTGGCCAGACTTTTCGGCAAAAATGTCGCTAAAAATGTTGACAATTCTTGTTTCGGTTTAGATTTTTTTTCTTCCTGAATTTTTACAAAAACATCAATTTCAGGCACTAAATTTATGGTAATTTTATCACCATGTTTCCAGTAAGACGAAATCTGCAAAATCGCTGGTCCACTCATTCCACGATGAGTAAAAAGAATTGCTTCCCGAAAACTTATTTTGCCACAAACAACAATTGCATCTACTGAAACGCCGGCGAGATTTACGGTTTCTTTTAGCATTTTTTCATCAAGCGTAAATGGAACTAAAGCCGGAGTTGTTTGAATAATTTTTAATCCAAATTGGCGCGCCACATCATATCCAAAAGCAGTTGCGCCCATTTTTGGAATTGAAAGTCCACCAGTTGCGATAACTAAAGATTGGCAATTTATTTCTTCATTTCTGATTTTTAATTCGAAAATATTTTCCGATTTTTTTATCTCTTCAACCTTACTCTCAAGACTTATTTCAACATTTCCTTCCGCACATTCTTTGAGCAACATTTCAATAATTTGGCGCGATGAAACATCGCAAAATAATTGCCCCAAAGTTTTTTCATGAAAAGCAATTTCGTGTTTTTTTACCATCGCAATAAAATCATGCTGCGTAAAGCGTTGCAAAGCTGAAACGCAAAAATGCGAATTGCTGGAAATGAAGTTTTTCGCAGTTGTAAAAAGATTAGTAAAATTACATCTACCGCCACCTGAAATGCGGATTTTATCACCAACAGATTTGGCGTGATCAACCAACAAAACATTACGACCTCTTTTCCCCGCAACCGCTGCACACATTAAGCCTGCAGCGCCTGCGCCGATAATTACAACATCATAAGTTTTACTTGGCATTAACTTTTAAAAACCTGTTTAAAAATATGATCAATATTTTTGGCGTGATATGTTATATCGAAAATTTCTTCGAGTTTTTTTACACCTAATTTATCAACAATTTCTTGGTCAGATTTTAACAATTCTAAAAAGCTCGTCGCTTCACCAGTCCAAATTTTCATAGCATTGGTTTGCACAATTTTATAAGCATCTTCACGGCTGATTTTTGCCTCTTCAATCAAGGTTAGAAGCACGCGTTGCGAGAAAACTAAACCACCTAATTTATCGAGGTTTTTTTGCATGTTTTTTTCGTGAACCACCAAATTGTCAATTAAACCAACCAAGCGATTAAGTGCGAAATCGAGCGTAATTGTTGAGTCGGGAGCAATCATTCTTTCCACCGAAGAATGCGAAATATCACGCTCATGCCAGCTAGCAACATTTTCCATTGCCGGAATTACCGCACTTCTAACCATGCGCGCCAAGCCGGTTAAATTTTCACTTAAAACTGGATTTCTTTTATGCGGCATTGCTGATGAACCTTTTTGACCTTTGGAGAAAAATTCTTCTGCTTCCAAAACTTCAGTGCGCTGCAAATGACGAATTTCAATTGCCAGATTTTCAATTGATGAAGCAATAACTCCCAGAACCGCAAAATAAGCGGCGTGACGATCTCTTGGAATAATTTGACTGGAAACAGATTCTTCATCCAAACCCATTTTTTGGGCAACATATTTTTGCACAAAAGGGTCAACATTGGCGAAAGTTCCAACTGCGCCAGAAATTGCACAAACTGAAATTTCTTTTTTCGCTTCTTTTAAACGACGCAAGTTTCTTTCAAATTCAGCGTAGAAGCGCGCCAATTTTAATCCAAAAGTTACTGGTTCAGCGTGAATGCCATGCGAACGACCAACGCAAATAGTGTTTTTATGTTCGAAAGCGCGTTTTTTTATTGCGGTTAAAAGTCTTTCTAAATCATCAATTAAAATGTCAGACGCTTGTGAAAGTTGCGCTGAAAGGCAAGTATCAAGCACATCGGAACTTGTCATTCCAAGGTGAATGAAACGTGAATTTTCGCCAACTAATTCAGCTAAATGAGTTAAAAATGCGATAACGTCATGTTTAGTTACAGATTCAATTTCATCAACGCGAGCTGCATCAAATTTTCCACCAGCTTTTTTGAAATTCTCGCGAATGCGCAAAGCAGAACCTTGATCGGCAACGCCAAGTTTTTCTAAGGCTTCAAGTGCATAAATCTCGATATCAAACCAGATATTATATTTATTTTCTTGCGACCAAATTTTGGTCATTTCAGGGCGGGAATAGCGAGGAATCATTAGAAGTTAAAATTAAAGTTTAGCAAAAACCCTCTTTGCAAAAGAGGGTGGATCAATCGTATCAACGATTGAGACGGGTGATTTAAAAATAAAAAGAGTGCGCGATAAATCACCCTTCCGCCGCTAACGCGGCTCCTTCCCTCTTTTTCAAAGAGGGCTTTTCTACAATATAAATTTCGAAAGATCGGTTTTACCAGAAACCAAATCACCCAAATGCTCATCAACATATTTTTTATCAATCACAATTTCGCTGCCGTTTTTCATATCAGTTGCATCAAAACTAATATCTTCAAGAATCTTCTCCAGCATTGTGTGCAAACGACGCGCGCCGATATTTTCAACTTCGCCATTAACTTTGAAAGCAACTTTCGCAATTTCTTTGGTGCCATCTTCAGTGAAATTTAATTTCACATTTTCAACACCAATCAAGGCAACATATTGTTTAATTAAACTTGATTCTGGCTCAGTTAAAATGCGCATTAAATCTTCTTCAGTTAGCGGTTTTAATTGCACGCGGATTGGAAAACGACCTTGTAATTCCGGCAATAAATCTGATGGTTTGGTCATGTGAAATGCGCCAGAAGCGATAAATAAAACATGATCGGTTTTTACGATGCCATATTTGGTCGCAATTGCAGTTCCTTCGACCAAAGGCAGTAAATCGCGTTGCACGCCTTCGCGCGAAACATCAGATCCCGAGCCTTTATTTCCACCGCGCGCACAAATTTTATCAATTTCATCGATAAAAACTATGCCATCATTTTCAACTGATTTCATAGCATTTTTGATGATTTTATCTTCATCAATCATTTTGTCCGATTCTTCTTCGATCAAGGTTTTAAGCGCATCTTCAACTGTCATATGAGCTTTTTTGGTTTTTTCGCCACCAATTGCTTTGCCCAACATTTCGCCAATATTTATCATACCAACTTGACCACCAGGAATGTCAAAACTAGTCGACATTGAAGAGCCATTATCCAAAACTTCAATTTCGATTTCACGCTCGTTCAACTCGCCATTATCAAGCATTTGCGAGAATTTTTCTCTGGTTTCATCAATCGCATTTTCACCAACTAAAATTTTTAAAATTATTTTTTTTGCCTGCTTTTCAGCCTTTTCTTGCACTTCTTTTTTCATCTCATTTTTGATTGATTTGATCGCAACTTCGACCAAATCGCGGATGATTGAATCAACATCTCGCCCAACGTAACCAACTTCAGTAAATTTCGTCGCTTCAACTTTAATAAATGGCGCATTTGCAAGCTTGGCTAAACGGCGCGCCACTTCAGTTTTTCCACAACCAGTTGGCCCGATCATTAAAATATTTTTTGGCACAATTTCTTCACGCAAAGGCGACGGCACCAGCTTACGGCGGTAACGATTACGAAGTGCGATAGCAACAGATTTTTTAGCTTCTTTTTGACCAACAATATAGCGATTTAATTCATCAACAATTTGTTTGGGAGTTAGGCCCATTGCTGATTTTGGCAGCGCAGAATTTTTAAGATTTTTTTTCATTTTTTTTCATTTTTTTCAGGGAAAATCTCTTTATTTGGAGGGGTTTTGATGCCATTAAACGTAGCGGCATTTAGTAAAAATACCAGTAGCAAAATCACCAAACTTGTAAAAATAATTATCAAAATGAATTTCATAAATGCTGCAAAACTTCTACGATCGAATCTTGCACATCCCTTATTCCGTAGCCTTTAGAGCTGCTTGAAATAATAACTTTAGGATGAGCTGCCGGCCATTTTGAAATTTCTTTGAGAATTTTTTCTTCCGCTTTTGTTTGTTCTTCTTTGTTCATTTTATCGGTTTTTGTCAGAACAATTTGGAAAGAAACTGCAACGGCGTTAAGCATGTTAATCATATCGCGATCGGCTTCTTTCAAGCCTTTAACCGGATCAACCAATAAATATAAACGCTTTAAATTTGGGCGTTTCATTAAATATTCTAAAGCAGTTTTTTGCCAATGTTCCATATGTTTAGCACTGGCTTTAGCAAAGCCGTAACCCGGCATATCAACCAAAACAAATCCTTCGGAAAAACTTTGGGTAAAACCATCTGCAACTTTAAAAAAATTAAGCTGACGCGTGCGACCAGGAGTTGTTGAAACAATAGCGATTTTTTTTCCAACCAACGCATTTATCAAACTTGATTTTCCAACATTAGAAGCGCCAATAAAGGCGATCTCAGGATGAGATGAAACCTCAATTTGCGAATAATTATGAGCACCAAAAAGGAAATCACATTGACCATTAAAGATTTTTTTAGCGTCGAGCTTTTTCATTATTTTCCTTCTAAATATTCGATCATTTTGGCTGCAATATAAATGCCGGTGGCGCTTTCAATCCCTTCCAAACCGGGAGAAGAATTTACCTCAAGAATTTTTGGACCCGAACTGGAGCGAACCATATCAACACCAGCAATTTCAAGGCCAATAACTTTGGCAGCTTTAATTGCCAATTCACTTTCTTCTGGCGTTACATCAATTGCTTTGGCAGTTGCGCCGAGATGAATGTTGGCGCGAAATTCGCCTTCTTGCGCAGTGCGTTCCATTGAAGCAATGACTTTGCCGCCAACCACGAAACACCTGATGTCCTGACCTTTCGATTCTTTGATGTAATGTTGCACCAAAATATCAGCTTTTAAACTGCGGAAAGCATTAATTACACTTTCAGCCGCCTTGTTTGTTTCAGCTAAAACCACGCCGACACCTTTAGTTCCTTCCAGCAATTTAACCACTAATGGCGCGCTTCCAACTAGTTTAATTAAATCTTTAGTATCGTAAGATGAATTGGCAAAGCTAGTTATTGGAACATTTAATCCATGCTGAGCAAGGATTTGCAGCGTGTAGAGCTTATCTCTTGATTTGGTAATGGCTTCTGACCCATTCAAACAATTTACACCCATCACTTCGAACTGCCTGATGATTGAGGTGCCATAAAATGTCATTGCCGGCTTGATGCGCGGAATAACATGATCAACATTTTCCAGTTTTTTTCCTTCATCGTAAAAAATTTCACAAGCACTGGAAGCCACTTTTATATAGCATTCGCCGACATTTACAAACTCAACTTCATGGCCGCGTTTTTTTGCCGCCTCAACAATGCGTAAGTTAGAATAAAGATTGGGATTGGAAGCTAAAAGTATAATTTTCATAATTTGCGTAAATCTAAACAGGGTTTGGTCGAGCTATAAAGTTTGATAATTTCTTTTCTTTTTGGTTTGCCTTGCAAAAAAGATTTTGAAGCATCTACCAACATTTTCGCTTGTTTAACCGCATCGCGGCCAAGCAGCATACGAAATGTCATAGTGTCACGATTGGCAAGGGTTAATTCGATTGTAATTTTTACTTCACCAATTCGTAATGCCGATTTTATTACATATCTTTTTTCTTTTTTCCCACCCGAATCTGAAACCATTCTGCGATCAATAACCCGCGCCATGCAAGTGCGCACCAGCTTTTTATTTTTTTGCAAAGGGTGAATATCAAACTTCACATATTCAACATTTTCGATGTAAAAACTCTCAATATTAAATGCGTGTAAAGATGAGGTTTTGGCTCCGGTATCAATCTTGCCTTTGATTGCCGGCAGACTTATGCACTCAAGCCCGAACCACTCTTTCCATCCGATAGTTTTTTTATTTTTTTTAATGCTCATTAATTTACGCTTTTGCAATCAATTTTGTAACAACCTCTAAATCTTCTTTAGTATCAACTGAAAGCGGATGAGCATCAACAATTTTTACAAAAATCTTCATATCATTTTCCAAAGCTCGAAGTTGTTCTAGGCTTTCGCGTTGCTCGAGCGCTGATGGTGTCAGCTTTACAAATTTTTCTAACGCAGCTTTTTTATAAGCATAAATTCCGATGTGATGGTAAAAATCTGCTGCATTAGTTTTGGAATAAGGAATTGGGCAGCGTGAAAAATAAAGTGCGCGACCTAAGTTTTTTTCCTTAAAAGCGATGGCGATTTTTACAACATTGGGATTGGTTATTTCAGATTTATTTTTAATTTTAGAAGCAACGGTGGCAAAATCACAATCATTCTCTAAGGCCGCTTCAGCGGCAGCGCGAATAACTTGCGGATCAATATTTGGTAAATCACCTTGTAAATTTAAGATTATATCAAAATTATTTTGTGCATATTTTGTATAGGCAGCGTAAATACGATCAGTTCCTGACGGCAGGTTCGGATCGGTAATCACAAATTTTCCACCGAATTTTTTTACTTCATTAGCAATTTCTTCGCCATCGCAAGCAATTAAAACGTCGCCCAAATCAGCAGCTAGAGCTTGTTCATAAACTCTTTGGATCATGCTTTTACCACAAATATCAGCCAGTGGCTTGTTAGGCAAACGCGTTGAAGCAAGGCGAACAGGGATTATTGTTAAGACTTTGTTTTTCATTTTTAGAGGTTCCTTTATTAAAGCATCGTGAAATCATCCTTTCTCAACCCTAGATAAATCGGGCTTCTAAAGATTTCTACAAAATTGTTTGCATTTTTAACTTTCATGACTTTAATGCGCCGCTCGTTTTTAAGACAATCACAAACACGTCTTTAAAAATTTCCCAAAGATGATTTTAGAATTGTTTTTTTGCGGTCAAGTTGTTACTAAAAAACTTCGCAATTAAACGAGCACGTAGCTCAGTCGGTAGAGCACCTGACTTTTAATTAGGTGGTCGTTGGTTCGATTCCAACCGTGCTCACCATGCTTCGCTCTTATGAGCTTGCATGGCAACGCCCATGCCCAGCTCATAAGAGCGAAGCATGCCTCGGCATAGCCCTTCAGGGCGACGACGGGCTTCCAAGGCGAAAGAGAATAAAAAAAGCCGGCCTTCCATTCACGGAAAGCCGGCTTTTTTATTGTGTTCTTATTTTGCCGATTTCTTTTAGGCCATCGAGCTAAAATCTCAATGACCTAAAGTTTTTTCCCCTACTTCTTATCTTTCGCTCTAGTAACCAAAGATCTTTTTCCACCAGATTGTTTTTGGAAAACATGAAGAACTTTTTCAGCATCTTCAAACGGAACTGCGAAGAAAGAAAAAGCATCAAACATTTTCACATCATCAATGTGACGTTGATCAACACCAGTTTCTCTTTGGATGAAACTTACTAATGCTTTCGGATCCATATTGTCAGCACGGCCTTTAGCGATGAATAGACGAGCTGTTCCCTTGCGGTCAACATAACTTCTGCGTCCTTGGTCGCCAATTGGTTTGCCGCTCATGCCGCGGTCATCGTAATAGAAATCCTTGTTTTTGCTATATTCATTGATTTCGCTGTAACTTTTTTCGTTCAACTCCTCTTTAAAGGCTAATTTCAACAAAGCTGAAATCGCAACTTTTGGATCAGAAGTTTCAGCAAGAATTTCTTCCGAAATCACATCAAGATCACCGAAATTTCCAGCAGAAATAATTTCTAAAAGCGAGCTTTTGATACGTTGTTTTTTGCTCTCAATTACTTCCGAAACATTAGGAACTTTTTGCTTCGTGATTGTCATGTTTGACATTCTTTGGATCGAAACCAATTTACGATATTCTGATGGAGTGATCAAAGTAATAGCAATTCCCGACTTACCAGCTCTGCCTGTACGACCAATTCTGTGAACATAACTTTCTGGATCTTGAGGCAAAGAATAATTGATTACGTGAGTCAAATTATCGATATCAATACCACGCGCCGCAACGTCAGTTGCAACAAGGGCGGTGATTTTTTTAGCACGGAATTTTTGTAAAACTTTTTCTCTTTGACCTTGCGAAAGATCGCCGTGAATCGCTTCAGCTCTGCATCCACGATTCGCTAACTTGTGCGAAATTTCATCAGCATCAACTTTGGTACGACAGAAAACCAAGCCGTAAAAACTTTCTTCAACATCGATAATTCTAAATAAAGCTTCGAATTTATCAGATTGCGGAACTTCAAAATAAATTTGCTGAATATTAGCTTTACTAACATTGTCTTTAGCAACCGCAATCACTTCATATTCATTCATATATTTCTTGGCCAAACGCTCGATATGTTCTGGCATTGTAGCAGAGAAAAGAACGGTTCTGCGCTCTTTTGGAGCGGCTTTTAGAATTGCTTCAATATCATCAATGAAACCCATATTTAGCATTTCATCTGCTTCATCCAAAACGATGTAAGAAACTTTGGAAATATCTAAAGTTTTGCGTTCCAAGTGATCTAAAATACGTCCCGGAGTTCCGACAACAATATCAACACCGCGTTGCAAACGAGAAATTTGGCGCTCAATTGGCTGACCACCATAAACTGCGATGATTCTGGTTTTTTGCTCTTCAGCAAAAGAACTCAATTCTTCCGCAACTTGAATTGCTAATTCGCGAGTTGGAGCAAGGATAATCGCTTGAACTCTTTTAGAATCAGGAACAATATTTTCGATGATCGGAATGCCGAAAGCCGCGGTTTTACCGGTTCCGGTTTGCGCTTTACCAATTAAATCTTTTTTATTGGCAAGGAGGAACGGAATTGTTTTGGCTTGAATTGGAGTCGGCTCTTCAAAACCTTTTTTGTGCAAAGAGTTAAGCATCATTTCAGAAAGACCCAAGTCTCTGAATTTAGTTAGATTTGTCATATTTTCTTAATTTTTTCTTGTTTTGGATTTGTTGTAAACACTGATAAAGGCAGGATTTGAGGGCATCCTAAGCATATTCTTTTCAATGTCAAATTTGATTTCCTACGCCGAATAACCAAAGTAAAATCTATTGATCGCAGCACTTAAGTTATAATGCAGAAGACAGCTTCTTTTGCAGATCTAACAAGTTCAACAAAATTATAATCCTTGTCATATTCTCTTCTATTAGACTCAGATTGTCTTTTTCCCAAATATTCTAAATAACAAGAAAGGTCGCGCGGCATTTCAGATCCAGCATTAACTGCATGATAACGATCACAAGATTCCTGCATCGTAGTCTCGTAAAAAACATGCTCCAAAAACAAAGTGCCATAACCATTTGCTTTCAAGTTTTGCATATTATCTTGCAAAAAGCACTTTGGAGATATGTCGGAATGGGTTTCGCCAACACAAAAATTATTTTGGAAAAGTGAGTTAAAGTCGATCACTTGTGGTTTTTGTGGAATCGAAATCAAAAAAGGGTATCATGTCATTTTCACCATTAATTTTACCTATCATTTTATAACCAATAACTTCTTCGTCAAAAGTATCATTAATAGCCTTCACCAAATCACCATCTACCGAAGCGATAAAAAAAGGTTCATGACAAGATATTCTGTGATTTTCATCATCAAAACTAAAAATATATTCCGGATATTTAAGGACTTCCTGAATCTCTCTTTTTAACCATAAATAACTTTTGGGAGTATCTTTGTCTCCCTTTTTATATAAATCCAAATTCTCTTTATTCTCCACATAACGTGAATCCAGAACAAAAGTTGGAGTGTCTTTTCTAGCCAGAAGCTCTTTCAAAATTCCATCTTGAAATTGTGAACCTTGTATAATTTTTGACATCTTAAATTAAGAATTAGATTTTACGCCCACAGCTTGGGCAATGTTTTTAAAGCCATCTTTTTTTATCATTTCGCTAAGATCTTTTTTGATTCTTTCAACCAAACCAAAACCTTCGTAAATAAAAGCAGAATAGATTTGCACCATTGAAGCGCCCCATTTGATTTTTTCGTAAGCATCTTGCGCTGAAGCAATTCCGCCAACGCCAATTAAAGGAATTTTACCTTGGGTTAATTTGTAAAAATTCTTCAAGATTTCATTTGATTTTGCAAAAAGCGGCTGGCCGCTTAAACCACCGTTTTCAGCAGCGTATGTACTTTGCAAATTTAGATTACGATCAATTGTTGTATTGCTTATAATTACTCCATCAACTGCGTTTTTAATTACAGCTTCTACGATTGTTTCTATCTCACTTAAAGTCAAATCCGGCGCGATTTTAAGTAATATCGGTACATTTTTTTGACTGCTATTTTTAAGTTCATTTTTCTTTTTCATGATCTCACTCAAAAATAAATCGAGCTGATTTTCATTTTGCAAATCACGCAAATTTTTAGTATTGGGTGACGAAATATTAACCGTAATATATGAAGCTTTTTCGTAAAATTTTTGTAGCAGCAAAAGATAGTCTAAAAGCGCGTCTTCAGTATCTTTGTTCTTACCAATATTTATTCCCAACGGCACTGAAATTTTTGGCGAAATTTCAGCAATATTTTTAGCAAAATTTTCCGCACCTAAATTATTGAATCCTAAACGATTTATAATTGCCCGATCTCGTTCTAGGCGAAAAATTCTTGGTTGTGGATTTCCAATTTGAGCCAAAGGTGTAACAGTTCCGCATTCAACAAATCCAAAACCAAATTTTTCCAGCGTTAAAGCAACTGCGGCATTTTTGTCAAAACCTGCGGCCATGCCAATCGGATTAGTAAAATCAAGGTTCCACAGCTTGGTGTGTAAATTGTCATAATTTTTATTTAGACAAAAAAGTGACGCGGCATTTGGTAAAAAACGCAGTAAATCAATTGCCAAATTATGCGCAGTTTCTGGTTCAATTTTAAAAATTGCGGGACGGAAAATTTTATAAAGACTCATGAATTTTTTTCAGTTTTTTTACTTCCCAAAAGCAGCAAACTCGTGCTTACAGCAACTATAATTAAAATTACGTCGGAAGAGCGTTTTAATAGGAAATTGTCCGATAATTTATCTTTTAAGCGCGCACGTTTCTTTTCGTTTAATTCAATTTCAGCGTAAGTTTTGTCTGACCAATCATCTTCAAATTTCTTTCCCAAATAAAATTTTTTAACAGCGATGTGAACTGCGTAAGACGGCAGAATCATCGGGTTTCTTATGATTTCATTTTGCTTTTCTGCTTCTTTTTCATGAATGACGAGAGAAATATCTGGAATGTTTTTAGTAATGAAAAAAACCGCACAAAAAATTACCAAAATGCCGGCAGAAATTACCGGAACCATGAATAAAGATGAGCGAGATTCGTTGACTTTACTGGCCTGATCGTCAGTTAAGTAAATTGGATTATAATTGGAAATCAGAAATAAAATCACCATGGAATAGACAATCAAAGACAACACAATTTCTTTGAAAGAATTATAATTTGAAATTGAAAGGCTGAAGAAAAGAACTGCAACTAAGTGGGCAATAATAAGACTGGTGATAATGGTAGTGCGGGTTCTGATCGTAAAAAGAATCAGGAAGTTGATGATGATGAAAGTTAGAAGGGTGAAAAATTTGGCGTCGAAGATCATTAAATTTTGTTTATTATTTTTGTGTTTTAACCGAGCTAGGGTCTCGAAGACGCGCTATGAGCTTTGCTCGATTTAATTACTAATCCCTCAACAACTCATTAACCGAAGTTTTAGAGCGAGTTTTTTCATCAACTTTTTTCACAATTACCGCCGCATAAAGCGAAACATTTTTATCGCCTTTTGTGGAAGCAATATTTCCCGGAACCACAACAGAATAAGCTGGAACGCGACCATAAAAAATCTCCCCAGTTTCGCGATCAATAATTTTTGTTGAAGCACCAATATAAACGCCCATTGAAATTACCGAACCTTTTTCCACAATCACGCCTTCAGCAATTTCACTACGCGCGCCGACAAAACAATCATCTTCAATAATTACTGGATTTGCTTGTAAAGGCTCAAGAACGCCGCCAATTCCGGCACCACCAGAAATATGACAATTTTTACCAATTTGAGCGCAAGAACCAACCGTCGCCCAAGTATCAATCATGGTGCCTTCGCCAACATAAGCGCCAAGATTTACGAATGATGGTAGTAAAACTGCGTTCTTAGCAATATATGCCGAATAGCGAACTATAGCGCCTGGAATTACGCGGAAACCGGATTGTCTAAAATCTTCTTCTTTCCAATTGCTAAATTTTAGAGGAACTTTATCAAAATAAGTTAAAGCATCTCCTGTAGTTACTGTGTGCTTACTTAAAAAATTATCGTTAAGACGGAAAGAAAGCAGAATCGCTTTTTTGATCCATTGATTTACTTGCCAAACATCATTTTGTTTTTCACAAATTCTAATTTCACCACGATCAAGCAAAGCTAGTGTTTCATTAACTGCATCGCGCATTTCACCTTTTGTTGATTGGTTGATTTCAGCTCTATTTTCAAAAGCGGTTTCGATAATTTTAGATAGATTATTATTCATATTTATTAGTTGTTTTTTGTTTTGAATTACTACGCAGAGATTGAATCACAGCATCCGCAATAGATTTTATTTTTTTAGGAATGCCATTCCATCGAATCATAACTGCCGCAAGGTTTGCAATTAGCGCTCCATCTCGAACTTAAATAACCGCAATTATTACAAACATAATGATCGTCTGGCATCATCATTTCCGCTTTAGCAATATTCTTTTTAAACTCTTCTTCATTGCCTAAATTCTTTTCAGTAAATGCCAAAAGCTTGTAAGCGCGATAAGTTTTTTGGCGAAGTAGCGACAAATGCAAAAATTCTTTTGCAACTTGAAAAGCCCCAGCTCTAAAAGCCACAAGGCCAATTGCCAATTTACCAATTCCTGCTTCATCATTAATTTCAGCCAATTTTTTAGTCGCTTTAATGCGGTTTTTAGCAGAATATTTGCGGTTAGTTAAATCATAGATTTCAGCAAAAATTAAATTCGGATTTTCGCGCCATAAATTCTTAATTTGCCAAGTTGTTTTAAAAGCAAAACCCAATTTCAACCATGATTTTAAAAGAATTTCCTGCGCCGGTAAAAACTGGTTTTCCGCTTTTAAAGCAATTTTTGCATATTTGATTGCGTGAAGGAATTTCTTGGCTTGATAAGCTTCTAAAGCCAGAGCGTTATTGATTACGGCTATATCTCTTTTTTGTAGCTCATCCTTAAATTTATCCGAACCATATTCGGAAATTAAAGCCTTAGCTTCTTGCCACAAACCGCGTTTTTTATAAAGCCCAAACAAAGTTTGTGCCGCCTGAACATTGTCTTTTTTTAGCGACAAGATTTGCTTAGCATAAGCAACCGCCTGAGTTTCATCTTGCCTTTGCAAAGCCAATGCTAGCTTTGATTTCAGCACTAAAATTCTAGCATTTTTATTATCGCCAAATTTAGAAAATATTTCGCCGGATTTTGAAAAATCAGCTTTATCAAAAGCCATTTTTCCGAGGAAAAAATTATTTAACGCCGGATTTTTAATTAATTTGGAAAATTTTTTATGTAATTCTTTTGCTGATTTTTCATCATTAACTTCCAGCGCCAACATCAAATGCGCCATGATATCGTAAGCTTTGTGATGTCTGCGCACTAATTTTTCCAAACGCCTTATATAACTTTTGCGGGAAAATAATTTTAAGAGATTAGGAAAACGAATCGCAAAAATTCGGGTCAACAAATAAGATAAAACAATAATACAAACCGCTACTAAAAACGACAATAAAATCGCCGTTAGAATATCAGTTTGAACCTCATGTCCAAGCCAATTTATAACGACATTGCCGTTATTATCTAACATCCAAACCAACAAGGTTGAAAGGGCAACAGCAATGAATAAAAACCATAAAATTGCAAACATATTAGGTCAGACTTTTTAGGTAGTTTAAAATATCTCCATCAATTTTTTGTGCTTCCGCAGAAACACTCAATTCATCCAAAAATCCTTTCAGAATTTCGTGATAATTTGCGTCAAAAGAGAGAAGAGAAGTAAGGGCATCTTGATAATTTTCTTCACGTAAAAGTCTTTCAACTTTGGTAATTGTCGCGTCAATATCGCCCAGATTTTTATCATCAATTCTTCTAATAATTATGAGCTTAGAAATATTGTAACGAATTTTAGAAAGAATGCCGCCATCAGGATTAAAGTTTTTAGCAGCAATAAGTTCTGGAATTAGAGCAGAAAAGCTTTTGTTCAATTTTTCTCTGCCCTGCAAATTTGGCAATAATGGTTTTAATTGGGCAATTTTCGCTTGCAAATTTTCATCAAAAGAAGCCAGCATTTCAAAATTTTTAAACTCTTCTGCTGATGTTTTTCCGGCTGAAATTTTTTGTCTCAAATCAACATAAGTAAAAATTAATTTACCGACTCTTTCCTGATTTTTATATTTTTGAACATCGTTTTTAAGTGCTAAAATTTGCTCTCTTAAATCAGTAATTTGCACCTGATTTTTCAGCAGCATTTGATAAATAAATTCCGCACCTTTTTCTTTTAATTCATTCACCGTTAGATCAGCCAAACCATTTAGATCAGAGCCTTCGTGATCTGGAGAAAGATCAAAAATCTCGCTGTCAACATTGTCATATTTTTCAATCAAAGACTTGGCTGCTTGTTTCTGCGCCGCTTTTACCTGCCAATATTTAAAGCTAAAATAACCAAATAAAATTAGTGATACTAAAATGATTAATTTGGTTAAAAAACTTTGTCTTTTTTTGGTGCTGTTATTTTTATTTTCCTGATTTTTTGCGTCTAAGCTTTCAGTCATAAAAATTATTTAAAATTGGAAATTGATCAAAAGTTGCAGAATTGGTGAAGCCATAATTTCTTACATCATGAAGAATTTTTTCACTTAAACATAGTAGCTGCGCGTCTTTGAAATATTCAAGCAGATTGTTCTTGGCGGCTAATTTAAAAAAGATTCTGACACTATTCTGCGAAAAAAGTAAAACCTGGTCGAAAGAATTATTTTTAACAAATTGCAATAATTCATCAGAAAAATTTGGTATTTCTTGAGTTTTATAAGCTAAAATATTTTCTACTTTAAAACCCAATTTTTCTAATTCTTTTTTAAAATCTAAACTCACGATTGAACCATGAAAATAAAGAATTGATGACGATTTATTTTCTTCAGATTCAATAATTAAATTTAGCAAAGATTCTGCGGAATTTTTTGGTGCAAATTCAATATTTGTGAAACCAAATTCAATTAATTTTTGTGCCGATTTTTTTCCAACAGCAAAAATTTTCACATTTTTTGGTAATCCAAAATCAATTACAGCATCACAAGCATTTAAACTACTTATTATGATAGCAGACATTTCTCTTGATATTTTTTGATCTGAGAAAATTTTTTTAACCGAGAAAAGCGGCTCACAAAATGCTGTAAATCCTTCTTGTTCAAAGACTTCAAGCATTTCTTCTGCCCGATTTTTCACCCTTGTCACCAAGATATTTTTCATTATGTGATTGCCAAGTTAAAATTGAAATTTATTGTACGCGCCCTTCGATTTGGACACCTAAAATAGTTTCAATTTCAAAATCAAACTTACAAATGAATATCCACGAATATCAGGCTAAAAGTCTGCTTAAAAAATTCGGCGTTGCCGTGCCTGAAGGTCATCCAGCCTTTTCAGTTCCTGAAGCAGTTGAAGCTGCAAAAGCATTAGAAGCAGCGGGAAATAAAATTTTCGTTGTTAAAGCGCAAATCCACGCCGGTGGACGCGGAAAAGCGGGTGGCGTTAAAGTTGTAAAATCAGTTGAAGAAGTTAAAGAAAAAGCTTCGCAAATTTTAGGAATGACTTTGATCACTCACCAAACTGGCCCTGAAGGCAGATTGGTTAAAAGACTTTATGTTGAAGCTGGTTCAAGCATTAAAAAAGAATATTACTTATCAGTAGTAGTTGATCGCAAAACCAAAGCCATAGTTTTCATGGCATCAACCGAAGGCGGTGTTGAAATCGAAGAAGTTGCTGAAAAACATCCTGAAAAAATTATCACTGTTGTTGTTGATGCTGCTTCGGGAATTCAATCTTGCCACGCTCGCAAATTAGGTTTCGCTCTTGGATTTTCTGGCGAAACTTTGAAAAAATTCTCTAAATTGATTTTCGCCTTATATAAAGCTTTCACTGAAACTGATTGTTCACAAATCGAAATCAATCCTCTAGTTGAAACTAACGAAGGCGAAATCATCGCTTTGGATGCTAAAATTAATTTTGACGATAATGCTTTACAACGTCATGACGATATCAAAGTACTTCGCGATTTAGATGAAGAAGAGCCTCTTGAAATCGAAGCTTCTAAATATGATCTAAACTACATTAAAATGGATGGTAAAATCGGCTGCATGGTTAACGGCGCTGGTCTTGCAATGGCTACTATGGATATTATCCAACTTTACGGTTCATCTCCAGCAAACTTCTTAGACGTTGGCGGCGGCGCAACTCGCGAAAAAGTTACCGCAGCTTTCAAAATCATTCTTTCTGATACTAACGTAAAAGGAATTTTGGTGAACATTTTCGGCGGCATCATGCGTTGCGATATCATCGCTAACGGTATTCTTGAAGCAGCAAAAGAAGTTCACTTAAGCGTGCCTTTGGTTGTTCGTCTTGAAGGAACCAACGTAGAACTTGGCAAAGAAATCATCGCCAAATCTGGCTTAGCTGTAATTTCAGCTGATGACCTTGCAGATGCTGCACAAAAAATTGTACAAGCAGTTAAAGCTGCCGAAATTTCAAACTAATTTTTAAAACCAATGTCAGTTTTAGTTAATAAAAATACCAAAGTTATCTGCCAAGGCTTCACTGGAGCTCAAGGCACTTTCCACTCTGAACAAGCAGCTGCTTACGGAACCAAAATGGTTGGCGGTGTTACTCCTGGAAAAGGCGGCACCACTCATTTAGGCCTTCCTGTTTTCGATACTGTTTTTGACGCCAGAAGAAAAACTGATGCCAATGCTTCAGTAATTTATGTTCCACCTCCATTCGCAGCTGATGCAATTTTAGAAGCAATTGAAGCTGAAATCGAACTTATTGTTTGCATCACTGAAGGCATCCCAGTTCTTGATATGGTTAAAGTTAAAAAAGCTTTAGCTGGTTCTAGATCTAGATTAATCGGGCCAAACTGCCCAGGCATTATCACTCCAGGTGAATGTAAAATCGGTATCATGCCAGGACACATCCACAAAAAAGGTTCAATTGGTATCGTTTCTCGCTCAGGAACTTTAACTTATGAAGCAGTTCACCAAACCACAAAAGCTGGCTTAGGTCAAACTACTTGTATCGGAATTGGTGGCGATCCAGTTAACGGAAGCAACTTTATCGATTGCTTAGACTTATTCTTATCTGACCCTGAAACTCAAGCCATGATCATGATTGGCGAAATCGGCGGAACTGATGAAGAAGAAGCTGCAGAATTTTTAAGACAAGAAGCTAAAAAAGGTCGCAGCAAACCAACTGTTGGTTTCATCGCTGGCCGCACTGCTCCTGAAGGACGCAGAATGGGTCACGCCGGTGCAATCATTTCTGGTGGCAAAGGTGGCGCGGAAGGCAAAATTGAAGCCATGAAATCAGCTGGCGTTGCAGTTGCTGACAGCCCTGCTTCACTTGGCCAAACCATGCTTAACTTACTAAAAAAATAATAAACCCCAATTAACAAACCCAAAAATCTAGGAGAAATATGAACGACCGTAAAAAAGCATTAGACGCAGCACTCGCCCAAATTGACAAAGAATTTGGCAAAGGTTCAGCCATGAAATTTGGCTCAAAACCAATCACTGATATCGAAGTTATTCCAAGCGGATCTTTGGCGCTTGACGTGGCTCTTGGTGTTGGCGGTTATCCACGCGGAAGAATTATTGAAATTTACGGCCCAGAATCTTCAGGAAAAACCACTTTAACTTTGCACGCAATTGCCGAAGCTCAAAAAGCTGGTCTTTCTTGCGCTTTCATTGACGCTGAACATGCTTTTGATCCAGCTTACGCTAAAAATCTTGGCATCAATTTAGACGAAATGATTATCTCTCAACCAGATAATGGTGAAGCCGCTCTTGAAATTGCTGATACTTTAGTTCGCTCTGGAGCTGTTGATTTAATCGTTATCGACTCAGTTGCAGCTTTAGTTCCACAAGTTGAACTTGAAGGCGGAATGGCGGACAATCAAATGGGATTACAAGCGCGCCTAATGAGCAAAGCTTTAAGAAAATTAACTTCAACAGTTTCAAAAACCAACTCTACCGTAATTTTCATCAACCAAATCAGAATGAAAATCGGCGTGATGTTTGGATCTCCAGAAACTACCACAGGTGGAAACGCTTTAAAATTCTACGCTTCTGTAAGATTAGACATCCGCAGAGGAACTGCGATCAAAGATCAAGAAGAAGTTTTGGGCAATGAAACCAAAGTTAAAGTTGTAAAAAATAAAGTTGCTCCACCTTTCAAAACCGCAGATTTTGAAATCATTTACGGCGAAGGAATTTCTCGCGTTGGTGAAATTATTGACTTAGCGGTTAAATATGACATCCTTGAAAAATCAGGTTCTTGGTATGCTTATAAAGATGCTAAAATCGGGCAAGGAAAAGAAAATACTAAAAATTACTTAAGAGAAAATTCTAAAGTTTCTGAAGAATTGGAAAATGCAATTCGCGAAAAACTTGGCGTTGCGAAATTAAAAAAATCTGCTGCAAAAGAAGAAGCTGCAGAAAAAAAACGCAAAACTGACGCTAATTAAGATAAAACTAGAAGGCTGTTTCTTGCTTCAAGCCCTTATGGACCCCGTCGTGAAGACGGGGTGACAAACTTTATTTTGCCCGTTAGGAACAAACTTTAGTTTTTTCCCCAAACAATAATCTGTCACCCCGTCTTCACGACGGGGTCCATGCGGTTTTGAAGTTTGACTCAGAAGATAGAATTAACGCCACTAAAAATTCTTGAAAAAAAAGTTCGACAAAGTTTTTTTTCTAAACAAAAATCAAAATCTCCCAAATTTGATTTATACAAATGCACTCGTAGCTCAATTGGATAGAGCATCTGACTACGAATCAGAAGGTTGTGAGTTCGAATCTCGCCGAGTGCACCAACTCTATCTAGTCTCGAGAGAAGTTTAGATGATTCCAAATTCTCTTCATGGGGCGCTGATGGGACACTAAATAACAAAAATCTGCAATAAATCCCCATAACAAAAATTTTCCTCTGTTTTTCCTTCCTTCTTTTTTAGCTATCTAAAACCATCTCAAATAAAGCATTTTTTCTAACCACTGAAAACAATTTTTTCAAAAATTGCCCCTTAATTGCCCCATAGAAGTAAATTTAATATTTCAAATCCTTTATTTAAAAGCTTAAAAGCCATTTTATTCTTCTGATTATTCTTCAGATGTTGCAAATTGTTGTCTTTTATTTTCTTCATTTGTAGTTTGCAATTTATCAACTTTTGCAAATAACCAAAAACAGAATGGCTTCTATTGAAAAAAGAACCTCCAGCGACGGCGCAACATCTTATCGGGTTAAGGTTCGTCTAAAGGGTTGCCCAATCCAAAGCGCAACTTTTGAAAGATTAACTGATGCTAAAAAATGGGTTCAAGACACTGAATCAGCTATCCGAGAAGGTCGTCATTTCAAAACCTCAGAAGCCAAAAAACATACCGCAAAAGAATTAATCAACCGCTACATCAAAGAAATTTTACCAAGAAAACCAAAAAGCTTCGTTGACCAAAAAATTCAACTCGATTGGTGGAAAGATAACATCGGCGCTTACCTACTTTCAGACATCACCCCTTCCCTAATCACAGAATATCGCGGCAAACTTTTATCCGAACCAAGCAAAAGAGGTGGAATTAAAAGAACCGATGCAACAGCAAATCGTTATTGCGCGGTTCTTAGCCATTGCTTCACAACTGCATTTAAAGAATGGGAATGGATGCAAGAAAATCCAATGCTGCGAATCAAAAAACTCAAAGAACCTCGCGGCAGAGTTAGATTTTTAAGCGACGAAGAAAGAGAAAAACTAATGCAAGCTTGTAAGGAAAGCCAAAGCCCCTTCCTGTATCTTTTGGTTGTGTTGGCAATTAGCGCGGGCGCAAGAAAGATGGAACTTTGCAGCCTTAATTGGGAAGATGTTGATTTGAAGCGTGGAATAATAATTTTGCACGACACTAAAAACGGCGATAGAAGAGCTCTGCCTTTGGTTGGCATTGCCAAAGATTTGATGAAAGAGCATTTCAAAAACAGAAACGAAAACGCCAACCGCGTTTTTCCCGCAAAGAATTTGATCGATCCAATTGATATTCGCACACCTTTTGAAAATGCGCTAATTAAGGCAGAAATAAAAGATTTCAGATGGCATGATTTACGCCACTCTTGCGCAAGTTATTTAGCCATGAACGGCGCAACGCTGGCAGAAATTGCGGGCGTGCTTGGGCATAAAACTTTGAGTATGGTGAAGCGCTATTCTCATATTTCTGATGCACACACTGCTGGGGTGGTGGAGAGAATGAATAGCAAGATTTTTGGAGGGAAGTAGTGAATCACTATCAGGATCGAATTCAAATGAGGCAAAAAATAACAATCGCAAAAGATGGCTTTGAAGAGTGGCTCAAGAAAAATAATTTAAAAAATGACGAACCATATCTGGTCTTGTTGGGCGTTAATCCAACTCACTACTTATCGTTGTCAGAGGAAGAGAAGAATGGTTTAAATAGATGCGTGAACTCCCGCGGCATAATCTCGTCAGAGCCAATAATAATTCCCGTATTTACAGATAGAGCTCATCAGACCTACGAGGTGGATAGTTTTGTGGGGAAGCTAAAAGAAAAGATAGAGTGGGAGAAGAATTGGAAAAAATTTATCAAAAAACTTTGCTCAACTGGCTTAATAGCAACTCAATATTTTGTCGAAAATTGCTCTGAATTTATCAGTTATTGCAAAGCTCAAAATCTATTAACAGGAGAGGTCTTGGAAAATTTAGATAAGAAACGCTTTGAAGCAAATTTTGACGAATGGCTTTCAGCGCAACGAGTAAAGAAAATCACAAAAAGACAGGCAATATCTTTAATGATTGGGTTGGAGCCAAAATTTTTGGAAAGATTCTTGTCGATTAATAGCGAGGCGGAAGTGGAGCTAGATAAGTTATTCCACAACAGCTACTCAGATTTTCTGCGATATTCATCCAATGGCCTTTTTCAACTTCACCAAAACCCGCACTTAATTATGGACGAACTGGAATCTAAATTTTCCTGTTTTGATGAAGTGTTTAGCTTTTTTAATCAAGCTTACCAAGAGGGCTACGTTCCTTGCTACAAGCTAATGAACCATCTTGGTAAAGGTAATAACAAACTCGAATATCAAAAAGATAATTGGATCTATCGGTTATTTCTCAGATACAGCAAAATGGACTATTGGTCGTTAAAAGATTTTGAATGCTTGATGGTTGGCAAGAATCCCGATGACGAAAGTCAGAAGATGACATTCTACAATGAATCAAGTCTCAATTGTTATCGCATCTCCAGCAATACACCAACTGGCTACAGTATTATTGTTAAAGATGGCGGCAACTCCCCTCTTAAAAATTTTGAAGAAAGATTAAGAAAATACAGCGATGTTGAAAAAGATGGCAATTATAGGCCAAAGAAGTTGCTGGAGATTGTTTTAGAAGAGACGGAGATAGTGCCTCACCCATTGCTAGTTGAGATGATTTTTGGAGATGGGTTGATGCAGCAAGAAACAAAGCCAAAATCTAGTCGAGTAAGTGAGGCAAACTTCATTGCATATCTAAAGAAAGAAATATCTGACAACCCAAATAACAAGCCGTTTCCCAAAAGTTCAGACAAAGGTAACTCGTATGAACTACTTGCTAAAGAAAAATATCAAATATCTCTAAAAAGATTCAGGCATTGCTGGAGCGAGGCAACAAAAAATCTAACAAAAAATAGCTCTTGGATAAAGGCTGGAGCGCCAAAAAAGCATATTAAAAAATCATAACTTTTTGCAGCACCTTTGTTTCGATTTTCTCCAAACCAATCAAATCAACATTCGAGAATCATAACATAAAATCATAACGTTATTTGCATTTGTTACGATTGATTGATTTTACTTCTTGCCCCTTGTCCCCCATGATGTTCGAGCATTTTGTGTTTTTGCAATTTGCTCTCTTTTATCAATAAATAAAAACTACAATGACTAATCAAAACTCGGAGATGACATCTCCAAAATACTTCTCTGTGCGCGCTTTTTGTGAAAGACAGAATTTAAGCGAGGGAGCAGTTCGCTCTTGGCTGTTCTTCAATCAAAATGATTTTACGAAAAAATGCACTCGTAAGGTGGGTAGAAAAATTTACGTCCTAGAAGAAAAATTTTTCGAGTGGATGGAGGGCAATAATCATGCCTAATAGCAGTCGTCAAAATGAAAAAACCTGCAATCACTCGGTCGGCAAAACTTGTGTGATTACAGGCTCTAAAAACTCGCATCTCAATAAATTCAATGGAGTAGCCATGAACATAAAATCTAGCCAATTTATTGGCAACCAAAAACCAGAAACCCAAATCGCCGATTTCAAGCTAATCAAAAACAACCAAGAAATTGTTTTTCGATTACGTGGGCAAAAAGCAAAAACTCTCAAATGCTTAGTTGAGCATAAAGAGGCTGGTTGCAATGCCTTAGAAATAGCCAAAACTTTTGCTCTGCGACTCAGTGAATACATCCGAGCTTTGCGGCGAGATGGTTTAGCTGGCGGGCATAATTTAGATATCATCACCAACAGAGAGCTTCATGTTGGCGGATGGCATGGCAAGTATGTGCTTCGCGACCAAGTTGAGTTGTTGGGGGATGGAATTGAGGGAGGTGTTGCGCATGACTAGAAAACTTCCGCAAACTCTTGATGAACACATTGCCGAAGCCGAAGAGGCGGAAAGATTGGGGGTGACTATCGATGAATTTCGTAAACCAAAACTAATCGCCATTGGCATAAACGACTTTCTGTCAAAAAAATTGCCGCCAAGAGAATTCATAATCCAGCCCTGCTTACCAAAGCAGGGTTTGGTTATGATTTATGCAAAAAGAGGAGTTGGTAAAACTTACTTCGCTTTGTTCTTAGCCTGCAAAATCGCCAGTGGCGCAAGTTTGTTCGGTGATAAGTGGAAGATTGGCAAGCAATGGCGAGTTCTTTACATCGACGGCGAAATGCCTGCAAACGCAATGCAAGAAAGGCTTAAAACTTTGATGGTTGATTCGGTTGAGAATGGCAACCTTTCAATCATCACTCGCGATGCGCAAACCAATGGCATGATGCCAAATCTAGCAACGGATGAAGGGCAAGCAGCTTTGGAACCTCACATTCAAAATGCTGATGTCATCATTGTCGATAATCTCTCAACCCTTACCAGCCACGGCAAAGAAAACGAAGCTGCAAGTTGGGATCCAATAGCTAACTGGGCTTTGCGACTTCGCTCAATTGGAAAATCAATCATCTTCATTCACCACGCTGGTAAAAATAACGAGCAGCGCGGCACGTCAAAGAAGGAGGATATTTTGGACACAGTGATAAATCTAAAACATCCAACTGACTACGACAGCAAGCAAGGCGCGAGGTTTGAAATTCATTTTGAAAAATCGCGCGGCTTTGCTGGTGAAGAGGCTGAAGCTTTTGAGGTTAGGCTTGAGTTGAATGATGACAAAGCAAACTGGGTAATTTCTGAGCTAGAAGATTTGGAGATGAAAAGGGTTGTTGAGTTGTCAGAAATTGGCGGAATGACGCAGAGAGATATTGCTAATGAGCTTGGTATTAGCCTCTCGTCGGTTAATAGAATTATGAAGAAAAGTAAGGAGCCGAAAGTTAAGAGAGCTTAACGTCTTGGCTCGATTTTTTTGATGTTTCACTGTTTCATTCCTTAGGGGCTGGAACGGTGAAACAAAATCAAATACTATTTATTATTGGTCTTTACCTGTAAGCTCTATTATTCTTCCAAATAAAATTATTTACCGCCTTCTCAATTTTTAAGTCTCGACATTCTATTCCGATGTCAAATAAATAGCTTTCTATAGCAAGCATATCTTGAGAAAAGTACTCATAAACTATGACGGACTCCATTTTTCTGAATTCAGCAGCGCGGTCATCATGACACCAATATTCTTTACGACCCTGGTAAGAGGCATCTTTATATTTATTAAGAATTTTTTTACCTTCATCGTAAGTCATATCCACTCTATATTTATAGAATAAAGCTCTATCTCCATCTGTATGGGACTCTATCAAGTACACTAAATCATCAATTTTAATAGGAGTATTTTTATTTATAGAAAGCACAGCATTTCTTAGCATCATGGAACGAAAATCTTTTTCATTCCAGAGACTCTCAAAGTTACCTTTAATATTTTTTATTTTTGTCTCGAGATTTTCTATCTCATCTTTTGTAGCTCCTAACTCCAATAACTTTGTAGTAATTTTTCTATTTTCAAAGAAATTTTTAACAACAGTGCGAGACAGCGATCCTGCAATCAACATGGAGAGGATTAAGATTATCACGTATGACAATCTCCGGATTAGAGATAGTTTGTTCTTGCTTAGAACGGCCAATCTTTCAACGAGCTGGCAAGAAATTTTTTTAACCAATCTATGTAAAGTCTTTCCCCAAATCCAAAATGAGATCCAATAAAGCCAAGCGGGGGCGGTAAGCGCTAAAAATGATGTAAAGAAAGTTAAAAGATTATCTAAAAAATATCCCTCGTCACCATCGATTGTTATGCAGAGAGATAAAATAAAGCTAATTACCGTCCACATCGCGGAGACGGTGATGATAATTTTTTTTCTAACGCTAAGATTGCTCAAATGTTTCATGTTGAGTATGTATTGGTTGGATTTTGGTTAGCTGAAGTGAAGTGACTCATTCTTCTTGCGCTAAGTTTTGTCAATTTAAGTCTCTTGGTTTTTTGTTAAAGAGAAAACATTGATAAGTTGCGGCACTACAAAGTCTTGTTGGTGATTACTAAGCTTTTTTAAAAAACACCCCTTCTCACACCTTATAAAAAATAATATCTTAATCTTCACGCATCCGTCCTTTAAAAAAGTCGTGGCTTTGCTCAGCTTTTTAACATCACTTTTCTCTTCGCAAAACTAGGATTAGAGTTTTGAAAATTATACAATGTCGATTTGCTGATATTAACCTCAGCGCAAGCTTCTAAGTCGCTAAAACCGGCCGCAAAACAATACTCCAATTCAGAGATAGTTTTTGGAGTCATGATTGTTGGTCGGCCAATTGTTTTTCTGGATGATTTTTGTTTGGTAAGCATCGATTGATGGTTGGAAGTTGTGATTTTTGTTAATCCTCTATTTGAAAGGGCTGGTGCTAACAAAAGATGTTGTTTTGGTTTGAAAATTTAAACATTTGGAACCTTCAATAAACCTAATGTTTTGGACGTGATTTAAAAAATTGAGAACCTGACAAAACCTGACATTTTGGCTAAAACAAAAACCTCACAAAACCTCATATTTAAAACCTAGCAAAACCTAACATTTTTGGAATTAGTGACCATATCCGCGCGCGCGCACGCGCGCGCGTGTACTTATGAAGAAACTAGCTAAAGCCTTGAATATCTAGCCTCCAGCCCTTCAATATTTTCTTTCACCGCAACAAAATATCCCATGATTTCTAGCGCTTCATCTTGCGAAAATTCCCCACCTTCCATCGCCTTGCCAAACTTTTCTAAATCTCGAATGAATTGCTCGATGGATGTTTTTAAGAATAAAAACTCAACTCTACTGCTTTTCATAGTTTGTGATAGATTTTGATTGATGGACTGTTTAAAATCTCTTTCTCTAGCATATCTAGGGAATAATAGATTAACTATGATTTAATAGATAAAGCCAGTATGTCAATCGTCAAATCAAATAAATCTCAACCTATTCAGCCAAACCAATGCAAAGCCGCCAGAGACTTGCTTGGATGGAAACAAAGCGATTTGAGTGAGAAGTCTTCAATTGGTGAATCAACCATCGCAGATTTTGAAAGAGGGGCTAGGGAGCCAGCGGTAAGAACATTGAGAGATATTAGAAATGCCTTCGAAGATGCGGGGATAAAGTTTATTAATGATGAGGCTTGGCTCGGGGTTAAATTATCAACCAAAAAATAACCGATATGTTCTGTCAAAAATGTGGAAAAGAAATCAAAGGCGATATCCCAAATTTTTGCCCGTCATGTGGTGAGAAAATTTCTAATCAGATTGAGGGCAAAGAACCGATGTATAGCCCCGAGAACGCCCCTAGAAAAAGCCTAGAGAAAAAGGCTTGGTACAGAGTGTTGAAAGTTCTTTATATTTTCTTTTATCTTTGTTTGTTTGGCAGAATTATTGGGACTCTCTATTTTGGAATATTTGGAGACGATTCTTTTTTATTTTCAGTTCTAGAGTCTATTCAAGCTTTAGTGATAGGTTATCTTTTGCTAGAATTGATAAGGACGGCTTTGCGCTATATTGTCTTGGGTAATGTGCCAGATAATCCAATTTTTATTTGGGCGTTAAATCTTCTTAAAAAAGCTCGCGACCTATTGCACTAAATTTTTGATTTGAGCTAAATTTCCATGGGACACTGGTGGGACACTTAGCCACAAATTTTGGCAATAAATCGGAATAACCACCAACAATAAAAAAGCTGTAAAGCCTTGATTTCATTGTTGCTGTCATTTTTAGTCAATTGTGGTTTTTTGTAAAAATCAGACTACGAATCAGAAGGTTGTGAGTTCGAATCTCGCCGAGTGCACCAAAATCTTCATTATCGCGAGGAATTACCCAGAATCTAACTCTAAAGTTCTTCATGTCGTATCCGGGAATTTGGTTGAATATGGCAGTTCCAACATTAGTTTATTAAAAAAGTAAATCCAAACTCCCGCTCCTTCTATTAAATTTTTAATGAGATCGGATAGATCCCAAAACAGATTTTAATTACCTCACAAATCACACATGAAAATAGCAATAATTGGCGCCGGAATTTCCGGGCTTGTCGCCGCAAAGGAATTATCTCAAATTGCCGAAGTAACAGTTTTTGAAAAGTCGCGTGGCGTTGGTGGGCGCATGTCAACGCGCTATGCAACTCCATATCAATTCGATCATGGTGCACAATATTTTAGCGCTAAAACCGATGCTTTTAAAGATTTTCTAAAACCATTTGAAACACAGGGAATTATCGCGCCGT
Source organism: uncultured Alphaproteobacteria bacterium (assembly GCA_903937405.1). GTDB lineage: Bacteria > Pseudomonadota > Alphaproteobacteria > Rickettsiales > UBA1997 > UBA2645. The sequence continues at coordinate 28,770 of CAIZZE010000045.1, forward strand.
GGAATGCGATTTTTTGCAAAATTAATTTTGATAAAATTGTTCAAACCCAAAAATGGTCGAAGCAATTTCCACATTATGTTGCAGCGCCGAAGATGAATCAGCTCTGCAAAACTCTGGCTGTGGGCTTGAATGTTGTTTTACAAATCCAAGTAAAAACCATTACTAAACTCGATGAAAAATGGGAAATTTTTGACATCGATAATAAATCACTCGGCATTTTTGATTTCGTAATTTCTAGCGCTCCAGCCCCGCAAACAGCTGATTTAATGCCAGAATCATTTCGCTATTTAGAAGAAATTAAAAAAGTAAAAATGGTTGGCTGCTACTCTTTAATGCTCGCCTTTAAACGCGAAATAATTTTGGAATGGGAAGCGGCGATAATTTTAAACTCAAAGATCAGCTGGATTTCAATAAACAACAGCAAGCCACAAAGACCGCAGGAATTTTGTTTAGTCGCGCATTCAACAAACGCTTGGGCTGAAGAAAATATGGAAACAGATGCGGAAACTGTACAAAAAGAATTAATGGCCGAAGTTTCAAAAATTATCAACTTCAATATTTACAAAAATAAATATGCTAATTTGCATCGCTGGAAATATGCTAATGTAGAAAAACAATCGGGACAAAAATCTTTGTTTGATGAAAAAAATAAACTCGCGGCTTGCGGTGATTGGCTGATTCAAGGCCGTGTTGAAGCGGCATTTTTGAGCGCGATGGATTTGGTGGAGAAAATTAAAAACTCAATTACGAAATAATTTTCTACTTTGACTTCATAATTTTAATTTTGTCTTCTACTTAGACACCGTTAGCTAATTACTTTTATTCCAGATTTTGGCATATTTTGAGCGCTTTTTTGATAAAATTTCGAAAAATATCTGGATATATTTTGAAAAATTTTACCAAAAAATAAGCCAAAATAGGACGAAATATGGAATAAAAATAATTAACTAACAGTGTCTGACATTTCTTATTGTTTTTTTCTTAATCGTCTTCAAATTTTACAATATCAATTAACCTATCTCAATCTCATGAAAATCAAACTAACCGCAATTTTATTGGCAATTTTTGCCCTTACTTCTTCAACAGCTTTCGCTGAAGCTAAAGCTGAGAAAAAAGAATCTTTAAAAGTAAAACAATACAAGAAAACATCTGAGAAAAAAGATCCGGCAGATGACCTGAAAATCCAACCATTCGATTTTCAAAAATTATTCTCGGAAGCAGAAACTTATTTCAAGGCTGCAAAAGCTTGGGAAAAATTGAGATGCGAACCAAAAAGTGGTTTCCTTTGCACAAAAAGAGAATGTCCAAAAAGAGAAGTTAAAGCTTTTGTTGTGTTAGATAAAAAAGCTAAAAGCGTTACTCGTTGCGAAGGCGAAATCTGTGAAACTTTCCCAGCTACATTCAATCAAACCGGCGTTTTTTACAACATTCAATCTGATGGCCCGATTGGCACTTTAATCAGAGTTTTGGGTGATAGCCGTTATAAAGAAATCACAACTGTTGGTTTGGATGCTTACATCGCCAACGGAAATTGCGAAGTTCTTTCTGATTAATTAGAAATTTAAATAATAAAAAAGCGGCTTCCAGTTTAAAAACTGAAAGCCGCTTTTTTTTGTTTTAAATCACCCGTCCAATGTAAGTGTCATTCTCAAAAGAGACTTTAGTCCGAATCCGGTCTTAAAGCCTCTTTTGATAAGTGTATAAATGGTTAATAATTGATTAAATTTACTGACTAGACTGCAACATCCAGATCGCTTTTTCGTGAACTTTTAATCTGCCAATTAGCAAATCTGCCGTTCCTTCATCTTCTTCCAATTGCGCTGCTTTAATGCCTTCTTTCAAAAAATTAGACACAGTTTCATTGTCAGAAATCAAATCACGGATCATCGCTTCATTTTTAGCATTTTTATCGCCACTTTTAATTTTGCTCAATTTAGAAAAATTCTCAAAAGTGCCGTCAACCTTAACTCCAAGCGCCCTGATTCTTTCGGCAATTTCATCAATCGCTGCCGCTAAATCATTATATTGCCCCTCAAACAATTCATGCAGTGATTTGAAATTTGCACCAACCACATTCCAATGATAATTTTGAGTTTTTAAATATAGCGCATAACTATTAGCTAAAACTTTTTCCAGACTTACTACCGTTTGATGGTTTTTCATAATTACTCCTGATTTTGGATTACTAAAACTTGCGCCACCGAATTTATAACAGCGGCAATTTTTGCGACCATTTGAACTTGTGACTTTGTTAATCCATGTTTTATCAACTGATTCGCATGAGCGTCAATACACATTCCGCAGCCATTAATAATTGACGGCGCTAAAGAGAAAATTTCGAAATCAACTTTCTCAATTCCATGATCAGCAATGCCGCGCATTCTTAAACCTGCCGGCAATTGTGAATATTCTTTGTCATCGCTGATATGTAAAAAGCGATAATAAATATTATTCATAGCCATCAATGAGGCTGCGGTTTTAACGGCTTTTAGTTCTGACTCTGACAAAATATTTTGCACCTCATTTTCCATAACTTGGATCAATAAATTTTCTTTTGTCGCATAAGCGGATGCCAAAGCTGCGCCAAAAATCTGCTTAATTGTAAGAATTGTATTTTCGCGATTAATAAGACTTTGAACATTAATTTTAACGTCGCGAGCATAGTCTGGCATTGACGAAAGCAATGATTCTAAATTATTCATTTCTTCTCCGATTTTTAATTTTTCTAAAATGGGTCTCGCTTTTCACGAGGCCCTTAAGTTGGATTAAACTTTAATCACCTCATCACCTTTTTTCCAATTACATGGGCAAAGCTCGTCAGTTTGCAAAGCATCTAAAACACGAAGCACTTCGCTAGGATTTCTTCCCACATTCAAATCTGTCACATAAACAAACCGAATAATGCCTTCTGGATCTACAATGTAAGTCGCGCGCTGTGCTGCGCCTTCATCTTGATCCAAAATTCCAAGAGCTTGTGACAAGTCACGCTTCACGTCGGAATACATTGGAAATGGCAAATTTTGTAATTCACTTTTTTGCGCTCTCCAAGCCAAATGAACAAATTCTGAATCAGTACTAGCGCCGATTAATTGGGGGTGGTCACGCGTTCGCGATGACTTCATTGTGACAGAAGTATCGCGTGGGCGGGGAAAGATTTATACAAATCTTGGTTGCGAAACATAGGAATGACCTTTAATAAGAAAAATCGATTGTTTTGATTAATTTAATAGTTTTTATCTATGAACTTGCGTGATTTGAAATATCTGATTGCAGTGGCTAAAGAACAGCATTTTGCCCGCGCTGCTGAAAAATCTTTTGTTAGTCAACCAACGCTAAGTATGCAGATTAAAAAACTTGAGGAAGAGCTGGGAGTTCAGATTTTTGAACGCTCCAACAAGAATTTTTTGGTGACAAAAATTGGCAAAGAAATCATCAAAAAAGCTGAAATAATTTTACGCGAAGCCGAAGAAATAAAAAATATCGCCAAAAATTCTCACAATCCTTTCAGCGGCGAACTCAGAATTGGCGCTTTTTCAACGCTTGCTTCATATTTTTTTCCTAAATTTATCGGCAAAGTTTCTAAAAAATTTTCCAATTTAAAATTGCTGTTAATCGAGGAAAAAACTGATGAGTTATTACGAAAATTAAAAAATGGCGAAATCGATGCCGCCTTTATTGCCATGCCTTGCGATGATGAAGGCTTAAATTGCAAAAAAATTTTCAGCGAAGAATTTTTGCTCGCCGTGCCAAAAAACCACGCTTTGGCTAAAAAGAAAAAAATTGAAACCCGCGATTTAAAAGGAAAAGAATTGATGCTTTTGGAAGATGGTCATTGCCTGCGCAATCAGGCGCTAGAAGCTTGCTCAACTTTGGGTGCTTTCGAACAACAAGATTTTCGCGCCACCAGTTTAGAAACTTTACGCCAAATGGTAATTAATGGCAGCGGCATAACTTTAATGCCGAAAATTGCGGTTAAAAAAGAAGATAAAATTTCTTACATAAAAATATCTCACGCTCCAAAACGCACAATTGGCCTTTATTGGCGCCATGCTTCTTCGCGCAAAAAATTGATGGAAGAAATTGCCATACTTTGTAACTACGCCAAAACACTGACAATACCATAAATCCCAAAACTACCAATGATCACACCCGCAAGTATTTTTACTCTTGCCATCCAAAGCTGTGACATTTTGTGATGCATGCGCGACACGCTGGCAATTGGTTTATGGCGCTACTTCAGCAAGAAGATTAACCGACAGCTTTGACGATATTTCTGCGTTCGACACTAGTAGTACTTATTACAATGATTATTATGAAGGAACGAGTTATGGCAATTATACCGATGACTCTGTTTTAGAAGATGATGATGAATTACCGGATTTAATCTCTTCCCCTTACACGCTTCTTGAATTGCCAAGTAACCAAACAGTTATTTTAGTTGGCGTAAATGGCACCGAGCTTGCAAAAGCTCCGCATAGTTTCTTTTTAACTAGCGAGAATATAACACAATCACCCACAAGTCAGCCAACATCTAATCCAAGCGCAAAGCCATCAAATCAACCATCTGCAATTCCAACAAGCGAACCAACTTCGCAGCCAAGTTCAAATCCAACATCATTTCCTACTAAATCAACAAGAAATCCTTCTTCACAACCAACTCATCATCCAATTGCTGGAGATTTAGAAACGAATCCAACGTCACAGCCAAGTGGTAATCCGAGTTTACATCCAAGCCAATCTCCTTCATTTAAACCGCAGGCAATTCCAAGTTTCAAACCAACACAACAACCTGCAGAACAAATAAGAAGTGAGAATCCAACAACAGGAAATTTAAGAACAGCAAGGCCGACAACATTTAATCCAGTAACCACAATACCAACCTTCCTACCAACAGATCTCGAAACAGGTTTTGTAACAAAATATCCAACACAATTCCCAAGCTCACAATCTACAAGATTACCACAAAGTGCAAATTCTTCTTCCAACTTTATGGAAACTCCGGGCGGAATTGGTGTTGCTGTTGGAGCAGCGCTGCTTTTAACGGGAGCAGGATTGAGATGGCTTTTTAGGAGAGGTGAGCCGCAGGTGAATCCTGAGAATGCTAATGCAACTCGGGTGGTTGAGACGCGCGGAAGGGGAAATAATAGTTAATTTTGTGGTAGGGTTTGTTTTGGATCCTTTTATTTTTTTAAAGCACAAAAAGTTTGAAAAATTAAATCAGATGAAAACAATGCCGCGCCCTATCTTTTTGAAGGTAGTGGAAATTTAAGTGGCGGGATAGCTCAGTCGGTAGAGCAACGGGATCATAATCCGCAGGTCGGGGGTTCGAATCCCTCTCCCGCTACCAGCTTCGTTCTTGTGATCAGCTTTGCTGATCGTTAGAACGAAGCTGGCCTCGGCATAGCCCATCGGGCGAAGATGGGGCGCACTTATTTCCAGTTCATCCTTCCCATCGCATCCACCAAACCCTTAGTCGTAAACTCCAGCCCAAACCCATATTTAGCCTTTTCATCCACCGCTCGTGCCATCGCCTCACTCACTGGCACCAAAGCCTGACAATGATGATTCAACTCTCCTAAAAAAATATTTTTTGAATCTCCAACCAAAATAAAATCGGCACCAAGCTCAATCACATTTTTATATTTTTCTTTTAAGCTGCCATTTAGCACATCCAAAATCATTTTTATTTTTTTCTTCAAATTTTTTATTTCCTCTTTTTCCAAAATCTCAATCGGCTGTGAAGTGGCTCCACCAGTGGAATAAGTAGTCGTAAAATTTTTATCTTCCAATCTTAAACTTTTTCTAAAAGTACTTCCGGCAACATAAAAATTTCCCTTTTTATCCTTCAAAAAATTCGTCCGAATATCGCCAGATTTTACTCCTTCTAAAAATGGCTGAACCAGAATTTTTCCGTGATAAAGTTTTTTAGCATTTTTTAAAATCTGCGCCCGAGTCAATTCTCTCAAGCTTTTATCCGATTTAAAATTTTGTACATAGCATAAAATTTCAATTATTTTTTTAAGCTCTTTTTCATTTAAATTATTTTTAATTTTGTAAAGTTGCATCGAGTGTAATTCTGTAATTTCCTGATTTTTTAGAGACAAGAAATCCAAACCATTTTCACAAAATTCCACCGCAAAAACTCCTAAAGATTGCGCCGAATCTTTCGGTTTAAAAACCAGTTTTGCGAAAGTCTTTTTATAAAGTTTTTTATATTCCGCAGACATTGATTTTACTTGATTCAAAACATTTTCATCATCAATGCTAAATTCCGCAGTTGGTGTCGCGATTTTTTCTTTTAAAATGCGATTTATTTTTTGTGGAGTTTCTTTATCGCCTAAATTTATTGGGCAATTAAAAATAAATTTTGGGAAAAGTTTTTTTAGCTTTTTTAAAATTTCATTCACATCTTTTTTGCCAGCGGGAGGAAAGGGTGATTTCATTGGTTCGAGTCTTTGAATGACGAAATTTACCTCATTTAATTTGAGTGTGGTTTTGGCTTGGGTATGGACCCCGTCGTGAAGACGGGGTGACAATGTTTCTATTTTGGCGGGTGACAATGTTTCTAGTTTGGGAGGTGACAATGTTTTTAGTTTGGCAGACAAGCTGCTAGCTTTGTTTCTTCCGATAATGTTAAAGATATTTTCATCACTTCGTAGGATTGGGTCTATACAGACTAAATCAGAAACTCTTTGTATTTTTAATTGATGAAGTTTTTTTAAATCTTTTTTTTCAACGCATTCCATAATTTCTAAATTGCGCTGTTCGTAATTTTTTACTAAAGCCTGACAAAGCTTGATATTGCTAGTCAAATGAAGTGCTAAAACCGAAGAATTACGACTTTTTGGTAAGTCTTTTTCGAGGTTATAAATATAAACTTCGTGACCCAATTTTACGCTTGAAAGAATATAAGCTAAACTCGTATTGCGCCCTAGAGCCATATTTGCAAAAGACTCATTAATAATGGCGAGAATTTTCATTTTATGAATGACAGTTTAAGATTTTAAAAAGACAGATACTTGCAATTAACTCCTTAGACTTTAGTTTGCCCGCCCCGCGCCAAATTTGATATAAAAAAATCTCTTAAATCATGTCAAAAGAATTAACACAAACTTCACCTTTTTTCAGTGCGAACGTAGTTTTCATCAATGAGCTTTATCAAAAGTTTTTGCAAAACTCGGCATCAGTTGATGCAAGTTGGGCAGAATTTTTTGTTAAGAATACTGAAGAAGTAAAATCAATTTTAGCTGATTATAAAGGCCCAAGCTGGGCTTCTCGCAACCTTCAGGTTATTGGTTCGCAGGATTTTGATATTTCTTCAAATGTAAAAAAAGAAGCGCCAAAAAAAGATGTAAAACTTGGCGCACCAGTTGCAGCTTCAACAAAAGATTTAAATATCAGAGTTGCCAATTTAATTGAAGCTTACAAAAAATATGGACATTTAGCGGCAAACCTTGACCCAATTGGTTTAATGCCATCTAAAAATGTTGCAGAAATTGAGATTAACACTCACGACATTTCTTTCGAAGATTTAGAAAAAGAAGTTGAATTAAACGGAAAATTAGGGCTTGGAAAAGCTAAACTTTCTCAAGTAATTGAATATTTAAATTTCATTTACGCCAATAAAGTTGGCTGTGAATTTGAATATATTCGCAATCGCGAACAAAAAGAATGGTTGGCTCGCGAAACAGAAAACGCGCTGCTTAACGACATTTCCAAAGAAGAAAAAATCAAAATTTTAAAAGAAATTATCCGAACTGAAGGTTTTGAACAATTTCTGCACAAAAGATTTCCCGGTGCCAAAAGATTTTCGGTTGAAGGTGGCGATTCTTCGATCAACTCAATTGAAAAAATGATTGATGTTGGTGCGAAAAATGGCATTAAAAAAATTGTTATCGGCATGGCGCATCGTGGCCGTTTGAACACTTTAACGGGAGTAATGGGAAAACCTTATTACCAATTGATTGCCGAATTTAAAGGCACTCCTGGAATGCCTGATGGAATTACCAAATCGGGCGACGTGAAATATCACATGGGTTATGCTTCAACTCGTGAAATCGCTGGCAACAAAATTGATTTATCTTTGGCTTTCAATCCTTCGCACCTTGAAGCGGTGAATGTTGTGGTGGTTGGAAGAATTCGCGCCAAACAAGATTTATATGGTGATTTAGATCGCACGCAAGCAATGGCGTTGGTAATTCATGGTGACGCGGCTTTTGCGGGTCAAGGTTCTGTTGCTGAAAGTTTAATGATGAACGGAATTGAAGGCTATAACACTGGTGGCGTGATGCATTTAATCATCAATAACCAAATTGGTTTTACAGCAAATCCGAATGATTCGCGCAGCACAACTTATGCGTCAGACATGGCAAAAGCAATTGATGCGCCAATCTTTCACGTTAATGGTGATGATGTTGAAGCGGTGATTAAAGTTACAGATATTGCAACTCGCTATCGCCAAATTTTCAAAAAAGATGTAGTTTTAGACGTGATTTGTTATCGCCGTTATGGTCACAATGAAGGCGACGAACCGCTTTACACGCAGCCGGTGATGTATACCAAAATTAAAGATCATCCGAGTTTAGAAAAAATTTACTCGAAAAAATTGATCGCTGAAAATGTGATTTCAGAAGCAGAATATCAAAAATTAAATGCTGATTTTAACGCGCTTCTTTCCAGCGAATTTGACAAAGCTGCAACTTACAAACCAACAGAAGCCGATTGGTTGAAAAAAGATTGGAGCAAAATTAAAGATGGCGATAATTCAATCCCGAAAACCGCAGTTGATAAAAAGAAATTAAAAGATTTTGCCCAAAAATTAACCACTTTGCCTTCAGGATTTTCAGAAAATTCCAAAGTTGTGGCTGGAAAAATCCGCCAAAAAGCCACCATCGATGAAGAAAAAGATATTGATTGGGGCGCTGGCGAAGCTTTGGCTTTTGCATCGCTTTTATCAGAAGGTCATCCGGTGAGAATTACTGGTCAAGATTCGGGACGCGGAACTTTTTCGCACCGTCATTCAATTTTACACGACACTGTTAACGCTAAACGTTACAATATTTTCACGCCATTTTCACAAACCGCGAAATATGAAGTTTACGATTCATTCCTTTCTGAATATGGCGTGCTTGGTTTTGAATATGGTTATTCGCTTTCAATGCCAAATGGTTTGACAATTTGGGAAGCGCAATTTGGTGATTTCGCCAATGGTGCGCAAATTATTATCGACCAATTTATCACTTCATCAGAAGTTAAATGGTTGAGAAAATCAGGTTTGGTAATGTTGCTGCCGCATGGTTATGAAGGACAAGGACCGGAACATTCTTCGGCACGTTTGGAGCGCTTCTTGCAATCTTGCGCTAATAATAATATTCGTGTTTGCAACATCACAACTCCGGCGAATTTTTTCCATGCATTGCGTCGTCAAGTTCACGGAAAAGATCGCAAGCCTTTGATTGTTATGTCGCCAAAATCAGTGCTGCGTAACAAAGCGGCAACTTCAACTTTATCAGATTTTTCTGATTTGAATTTCCGTCCTTTAATTGCCGAAACCAATAAATTAGAAGCTGCAGACAAGATTCGCAAAGCTGTATTTTGTTCAGGTAAAGTTTACTACGATTTACTTGAAGCGCGCGAGACTAAGAAAATCAACGATGTAGCGCTTATTCGTTTAGAACAGCTTTATCCATTTCCAAAAGAAGAGTTACAAGCTGAGCTGAAAAAATATAAAAATGCCGAAATTATTTGGTGTCAAGAAGAGCCGAAAAATATGGGCGCGTGGAAATTTGTTGATGATTTGATCGAAGAATATTTGCTCGAAATTAAACATAAATCTGCTCGACCAAAATTTGTTGGCCGTGTTGCTTGCGCTTCAACTGCAACGGGATATGGTTCGTACCACGCCAAAGAGCAGAAAATATTGATTGACGAAGCGCTAAGCTAAAATTATTTTTTAAAAAAATTTATAAACCTCAAACGAGAAAAATATGACTATTGAAATCAAAGTTCCAGCCCTTGGAGAATCAGTATCAGAAGCGACAATTGCCAAGCTTCACAAAAAAGCAGGTGACGCAGTTAAAGCTGACGAATTGATCGTCGAGCTTGAAACTGACAAAGTTACACTTGAAGTAAATGCGCCCTCAAACGGCGTTATTGCTGAATTGAAAGTTAAAGAAGGCGACAATGTTAAAGTTGGCGATTTGATTGCTTTAATGTCGGAAGGCGGCGCGGCGGTTACTGTAAAAGCAGCTCCAACGGCTCAAGCTTCAGCTCCAAAACAAACTCAATCTCAAAGTGAAAGTGTAGCATTTCTTTCTCCGGCTCCTAAAAAATTGGCGGCGGAAAATAATGTTGATACTTCAAAAATTTCTGGAACCGGAAAAGATGGTCGCGTAACTAAAGGTGATGTTTTAGATGTAGTTGCTTCCGCTTCCGCTCCGCTACAGCGCGATTCAAGTGCGAAACCAACTGAACGTGTTAAAATGTCGAAACTTCGTCAAAAAATTGCCGAACGTTTGAAAGAATCGCAAAACACCGCTGCTATTTTAACCACTTTCAACGAAGTAGATATGACTGCAGTTATGGCTCTTCGCGCTGAATATAAAGATGCTTTCGAGAAAAAACATGGCGTCAAACTTGGCTTCATGTCTTTCTTCGTAAAAGCTTGCGTTACTGCGCTAAAAGAGCTTCCGGCAGTTAATGCCGAAATCGATGGCACTGATATTGTTTACAAAAATTTCTACGATATCGGTGTTGCAGTTGGCTCGCCTCAAGGTTTGGTAGTTCCAGTTTTGCGCGAGGCAGATCATTTAAACTTAGCGCAAGTTGAAAAAGGAATTGGCGAACTGGGTGTTAAAGCTAGAGATGGAAAATTGGCGATTGCTGATTTAATGGGTGCAACTTTCACCATTTCAAATGGCGGTGTTTATGGTTCATTAATGTCGACTCCAATCATCAATCCTCCACAATCGGCAATTCTTGGAATGCATAAAATCCAAGAGCGCGTAATGGTTGTTGGCGGCGAAATGAAAATCCGTCCGATGATGTATTTGGCACTTTCTTACGATCACAGAATTATTGATGGTAAAGAAGCGGTAACTTTCCTTGTTAGAGTTAAAGAACTTCTTGAAGATCCACGCCGTTTGGTTTTAGATCTTTAAATTTATCTAAAAAACTAAAAACCAGTTAAGCCTCCGTGGAATTAATATCATTCTATATTTCAGAATATTTAATCTACGGGCTGGTTTTTGCCATTGTGATTTTTCTTTCGCTGTTTGCTCGAAAAAAATTTTTTAGTTACAGAGAAGATTCTTGACAAATTTTTTTTAGCATAATTGCGATATCTTATTTTATTCTCTTTTCTGGCTTTGTTGGCGCTTCGATTAAGCCATATTTTACGGATATTAATCCTCTCATTTACAAAGAATATTCTAACAAATTTGGAACTGGAATTTTTGTTAATCCAAATATCGTAATGACCCACGCTCACGTTGTTGAGGGGTGTAAAAAAATTGCCGCCAGAGACAAAAATCATTTGTACAAAGCTGACTTAATCGCTTACGAAAAGAAGGGCGGAGTTGATATCGCTTTCATTAGAACAGGGGCCAATAAAAAAACTTCGCTTTTTTGAGCAATCAAGATCCTAAAATTGGAGATATCGCTTTTTATCCAAACTACACATCGCGACCAGGAATTTTTACCAAGTCAAAAGGGAAAATTAGTGCAGATTTGGGAGATCGGATAATTTTTCTAGATCCAAAAGGCAGACAAGGAAATAGCGGTTCGCCAGTGTTTAATAATAAAGGTTATTTGATAGGTTTATTATATGGTGGTGGTGGAATTTTATCGGCCGATTCTGCAGCTACTTCGCTAAAAGAAATAAAAAATTTTGCTAAAAAAAATGGCGTGCAATTGTTTTCAATCAAAAATCAAAAAATGGCACTGTCGCAAACCCAACCCCCAAATCCCCTCTAAAATCCTCTCGCTTTTCTGAATTATTTTCTTGTTATTAATAGTGGTTAGAGCTAGTGTTCTCTAGCGCTGTTGGCTGATTTGTTTTTTGTGAATTAGTCTGA
>CAIZZE010000046.1 GCA_903937405.1 uncultured Alphaproteobacteria bacterium
CGTCTCTGGTGGTGGAACTTGTGTGCTTGGATGTACGATTCCTGCGGGAAGCGGGACTTCTACAACTCTTGTTGCGGCTGGTTCAACCAGTGTAACTTGTGACTCAGTCGGTTTTTCGGGAAACCTTACTTATACTTGTTCAACTGGTGGAGTTCCGATTACGATCACAACGCCTTGTATACGACATTGTACTGTAACTGGAGATGCAACTGTTAATCCCGATACCACTACAGTTTCTGGTTCTACGATCTTTAAATTAACTACAGTTGGTAGTTATAAATTTACCTGTCCAAGTGCAAAAACAGCGCGAGTTCTTGTGGTTGCTGGAGGTGGAAGCGGAGCCAATTCCGGTGGTGGTGGTGGTGGCGGCGGCGTGGTTTATAACTCTTCTTATTCTATTCCAGCTAATGTTGAAATTTCTGCTTCTGTAGGTGATGGAGGTGTTGGCACTTCTGGTGTTAATGGAGATAATTCATCTTTTGGCAGTATTTTAGCTTATGGCGGCGGCGGAGGTGGATTTTCTCAGGCTTCAGGAAAAGACGGCGGTTCAGGTGGTGGTGCGTCTCGAAGTGTTGATTTATCAGAAGGCGGCGCTGTTATTGCAGGTACTGGCGGAACTTCTTCATATGGTACTGTTGGTGGTGGTGGTACGTATGTAGGTTGGGATGGCGGTGGTGGTGGTGGTGGTGCAGGAGTCAGGGGATCAAGAGGATATGGAAATAACTCTGCTACTGCAGAACGCGGTGGTAGAGGTGGAAATGGTATATCCATTACCATTGCTGGCTCAGCTGCTACCTATGCTGGAGGTGGAGGTGGAAGTACCAAGGGTAATTCTTATGTAGCAGTAGGTGGCGCTGGCGGCGGCGGCGCTGGCGGCGGTGGAACCTCATACAATGCAGTTGCAGGAAGCGTCAATACTGGCGGCGGCGGTGGTGGTGGAAGTTACAGCAATTCGGCTGCCGGTGGTTCGGGAATTGTTATTATCACTTACTAAAAAACATTTTAATCACTTTACAAAGCCGACCAACCATCAAAAAATGGGAGGTCGGTTTTTGTTTTTGAAATAATCTATAAATTTATGAAAAAATTTCTTTTATTTTCTGTGTTGGTTTTTGTTTCCTCATGCGCTGGAAGCTGGAATTATGAAGGGCGCACGGCTGCGAAAAATTGGGGAGATTTGAAAGAAGAATTTAAGTTTTGCAAAATCGGCTATAACCAATCACCAATTAATGTTACGTCTCAATTTGTCGAAAATGAGTTAAAATTTTCTTACAATAATTCTGATGTAGAAAAGCAGCGTGTTGATCATGTGATGCAAATAATATATGACAGTAAAAACTTAGTGTTGCGCGGCAAGAAAAAATATTTTCTACGCAAAATTGAATTTCATCATCCAAGTGAGCATTTAGTAAATGGCGAAGCGTCTGCAATGGAAATGCAAATTTATCATAAAAGTGAAGATGAACAATGGTTGGCTTTGGCGGTTTTTATGGAAATTGGTAAAGAAAATTTGGAAGTTAATAACATAATAAAATTGCTGCAAAACAAAGAGAAAGAAGGGAAATTGGATTTGTCAAAAATCGTTAAAGAAAAAGATAAAATATTTTTTTATGACGGTTCATTCACCACGCCGCCATGCAAAGAAGGCGTGAAATGGTATGTAATGAAAACTCCTATTACTGTTTCGAAAGAGCAGATGAATCAAATTATAAAACTGGGAATTTTTGCTAAATCAAACGCCAGACCGGCGCAGGAATTTCATCCGGAGAAATATTAATAATCGAATGTGCGATAGATCCTGAAACAAGTTCAGGATGACGGAGTTTGTTTTTAAGTTCAGGATGACGGAGTTTGTTTTTAAGTTCAGGATGACGGAGTTTGTTTTTAAGTTCAGGATGACTGAAGAAAGAGATGAGTTCATCCTTAAACTTTCCAACATCGTCATCCTGAACTTGTTTCAGGATCTATTCGTACTACAACAAAAATAAAAATGTCCTTTCAAAACTTAAATTCTCCACAACTTGAAGCTGTTCAACATACTGACGGTCCAGTTTTAGTACTTGCTGGCGCTGGAACTGGCAAAACCAAAGTTTTGACTTCACGCGTAATAAATATTGTAAATTCTCATTTAGCATCACCTTTGCAAATCCTTTGTGTAACCTTTACCAACAAGGCTGCGGCGGAAATGAAAAAGCGTATTGGTGAAACAATCGGCGATCAGGTTTATAATTTATGGGTCGGAACTTTTCACTCAGTTGCGGCTAAAATTTTACGTCGCCATCCTGAAGTTGTAGGATTGCGCAGTGATTTTACGATTATCGATGATGATGACCAAACTCGTTTGCTCAAACAAATTCTCGGCGATTTTAATATCGACACCAAACAATTTGCGCCCAAAGCCTATTTAAACAAAATCTCGCGTTTGAAAGATAAAGTTGTATCACCCTCAGCCCTTGAATCTGTTGGTTTTGAAGTTTCGCTGCCCAAGTTAAAAGAAGTTTACACAATTTACCAAGCGCGCCTTAAAGCTATGAACGCCACAGATTTCGGCGATTTATTAACATTAAATCTCGAACTTTTTAATTCTGCGCCAGAAATTTTGGCTTATTATCAAGACAAGTTTCGTTATGTTTTGGTCGATGAATATCAAGATACCAACAATGCTCAATATCAATGGCTTTTGAAATTGGCGGCAGTTCATAAAAATATTTGCTGCGTTGGTGATGATGATCAATCAATCTATAGCTGGCGCGGTGCCAACATTGCCAATATTTTGCGTTTTGAAAAAGATTTTACCGACGCCAAAGTAATTCGTCTTGAACAAAATTATCGCTCAACTTCACGCATTTTAAAAGCCGCAGATTCTGTAATTTCCAACAATAAAGAACGCCATGGTAAAACATTGTGGACCGATGCTGGCGCTGGTGAAAAAGTTAAAGTTTTATCATTCTTAGACGACAGATCAGAATCGAGCACAATTGCCGCAATGATAAAAAATTTCATCGCGATGCAGAAATTCAAACCATCAGAAATAGCGATTTTAGTGCGCGCCGGCTATCAAACTCGTTCTTTTGAAGAATCTTTTATTCACAGCTCTTTGCCTTATAAAGTTATCGGCGGCATGAAATTTTATGAGCGTTTGGAAATTCGCGATGCGATTGCTTATTTAAGAATTTGCGCCAATCCCGACGATGATTTAGCTTTAAGCAGAATTATTAATGTGCCAAAAAGAGGAGCGGGCGACGCAGCAATTTCGGCGCTTTATGAGAAATCAAAACAAGAAGGAATTTCATTTTTTGCGGCGGTGAAAAAATCAATTGATGAAAATTCACTAAAAGGAAAGGCGCGTGATTTATTGAAAATGTTGATTGATCAAATCATAAAAATTAATGGTCGAATTGGCAGCGAAAATCTTTCTGAACTTGCTAAATCTATTCTCACCGAAAGCGGTTACATCGCGATGTGGAAAGCTGAAAACACTTTAGAATCGCAAGGTCGTTTAGAAAATATTGAAGAATTTATCAGCAGCCTTGCTGATTTTTCGAGCATGGTTGAGTTTTTGGAATATGTTTCATTGATCGAAGCGCGCGAAGATAAAAACTTGGTTGAAGCTGTCACTGTAATGACGGTTCACGCTGCGAAAGGTTTGGAATTTGATTTGGTTTTCGTTCCGGGTTTGGAAGATGGTTTATTTCCAAGTGGCAAATCAATTGATGAAAGAAATGGTTTGGAAGAAGAGCGGCGCTTGATGTATGTTGCGATTACGCGTGCCAAAAAACAGTTGGTTTTATCTTCGGCGAAAACGCGTTATGTTTTTGGCGATTACCAAATACAAATGCCGTCGCGCTTTTTGAAAGAATTGCCGCAATTAGAAATTGAGTTTGAAGAAATTTCTTACGGTTCGCAATATCTCTATAATAAAAGAAGTGAAACTGCGTCACCAACCAGATTTATCGCGCCTAATCAACAAAAATATTCAGCGCCGGTGGCGAAAGTTTCAACCACTTATTCCAAAGCAAAAATGGATGATGGAATGTCAGGAAAGAGGGTATTTCACCAGAAATTTGGTTATGGAAAAGTGACAAATGTGGATGGCAATAAATTAGAAATCGCCTTCGAAAAAAGCGGAACAAAAACCGTGATTAAAGATTTTGTTTCCTTGGCTTGAGAGCTTTTTTAAATTCACAATCTCGATGCCACACATCGATTTAATAAGTAAAATTTTGATAAATGACAGAACAGATAATTGAACTAGATTTGATAAACAAACTCTCGGAACTCAAATATGTTTATCGCGATGATATTAGAGACAAAGCATCTCTCGACCTTAACTTTAGAAAAAGGTTTGAAGAGCTAAACCGTGTTAACCTTACCGATGGCGAGTTTTCGCGCTTGCTTGATAAAATTATTACGCCCGATGTTTTTTTAGCGGCAAAAACTTTGCGCGAAGTTAATGGCTTTGATCGCGATGACGGAACTCCGCTAAATTACACTTTAGTGAACACCAAAGATTGGTGCAAAAACTCGTTTGAAGTTATCAACCAACTGCGAATCAACACCGATAATAGCCACCACCGCTATGATGTGATTTTGCTGATTAATGGCGTGCCTTGCGTTCAAATTGAGCTAAAAACCCTAACAATCACGCCGCGCCGCGCCATGCAGCAAATCGTTGATTACAAAAATGACTCGGGAAATGGATATGGCAAAACTTTAATGTGTTTCATTCAATTATTCATCGTCAGCAATCGCAGCAATACTTACTATTTTGCCAACAATAATAAGCGTCATTTTAGCTTTGATGCTGATGAAAAATTCTTGCCCATTTATCAATTTGCCGACGAAAAAAATAAAAAAATTACCCACCTAGATGACTTTGCTGAAAAATTTTTAGCCAAATGCACTTTGGGTCAAATGATTAGCCGCTATATGGTTTTGGTCTCAGTTGAGCAAAAACTTTTGATGATGCGCCCTTATCAAATTTATGCCGTTAAAGCGATTGCTGATTGCATTCACCAAGGCACAGGAAACGGCTATATTTGGCACACAACTGGCAGCGGAAAAACTCTTACATCATTCAAAGCTTCAACCTTACTCAAAGATAATTCTGACATTGAAAAATGTTTATTTGTGGTTGACAGAAAAGACCTAGATCGTCAAACCCGTGAAGAGTTTAATCGTTTTCAAGAAGGCTGCGTTGAAGCCAACACCAACACTGAAAGCTTGGTTCGTCGCCTGCTTTCTAATGATTATGCCGACAAAGTGATTGTTACCACAATTCAAAAACTCGGGCTGGCACTAAACGAAAACAGCAAACGAAACAAAAAAAGACAAGAAAAAGGCAAAGAAACCTATGCGCAACGCCTTGAGCCACTTAGCAATAAGAGAATGGCAATCATTTTTGACGAATGCCATCGCTCGCAATTTGGCGAAAATCACCAAGCGATTAAAGAATTTTTCCCTAATTCACAGCTTTTTGGTTTTACCGGAACGCCGATTTTTCGTGAAAACTCAACAGTTAAAAGAGTGGAGGAAGATGAAGCTTATTTGGTTACAACAGCCGACATTTTCCAAACCGAACTACACGCCTACACCATCACCAACGCAATTGACGACCAAAATGTTTTAAAATTTCACATCGATTATTACAAACCTGAAGGCGCAAATGCGCTTAAAGCTGGAGAGCCTTTAGCTAAAAAAGCAATCATCGAAGCAATTCTTGAAAAGCATGATAGCGCAACCAATCAGCGCAAATTTAACGCAATTTTGGCAACCGCTTCAATCAATGACGCAATTGAATATTTCCGACTTTTTAAAACCATCCAAGCCGAAAAATTTTCTGAAAACCCAGATTTTCAGCCACTAAACATTGCCTGCGTTTTTTCTCCGCCAGCTGGTGAAAATAAAGATGCAAAACAGTTACAAGAAGACTTGGCGCAAGAAAGAGAGGACAATAAAAACAATCCCAAAGAAAAAGAAGCCGCGCTAAAAGCCATAATTCAAGACTACAACAAACTCTACAAAACCAATCACAGCATTGGCGAGTTCGACCTTTATTATCAAGATGTGCAGAAGCGCATTAAAGATCAGCAATATCCCAACCAAGACTTAAAACACTGCGAAAAAATCGACATCACCATTGTGGTTGATATGTTGCTAACCGGTTTTGATTCAAAATATCTCAACACTTTATATGTTGATAAAAACCTCAAACATCACGGCCTTATTCAAGCATTTTCCCGCACCAACCGAGTGTTAAACGACACCAAACCTTATGGAAATATTCTTGATTTTCGCGGTCAGCAAAATGCCGTTGATGAAGCAATTGGAATGTTTTCGGGTGTTGAAGGTGAAAAATCTCGAGAAATTTGGCTAGTCGAAAAAGCGCCAGTTGTAATTGAGAAGCTAAATTTGGCAGTCAAAAAACTTGATGATTTTATGAAATCGCAAGGTCTTGAAAACAAACCAGAAGAAGTGCCCAACTTAAAGGGCGACGCCGCACGCGCTTCTTTCATCAATCATTTCAAAGAAGTTCAGCGACTAAAAACTGGGCTCGATCAATATACAGATTTAAGCCTTGAGCAAAAACAAACCATTGAAGCAACAATTCCAAAAGAACAACTTCAAGGCTTCAAAGGCGTTTATATTGAACTGGCGCAACAATTTAGAAAAAAACAAGATAGCAAAAACGCACCTTTAGAAATTCAGCAACTAGATTTTGAATTTGTTCTATTCGCTTCCGCAGTGATTGATTACGATTACATAATGCAGCTAATTGCCAAATATTCAGCGCAGAAGCCAAGCAAAAGAAGCATGAGTCGCGAGCAGATAATTTCACTTATTGCATCCGATGCCAAATTTGCCGATGAGCGTCAAGATATCACGGCTTACATTCACAGCTTAAAACAAGGCGAAGGCTTAAGCGAAAAAGAAATTCGCGATGGTTACGCCAAATTTAAAGCAGAAAAAAACGCCAAAGAATTAGCAGAAATTGCCACTAAACACGGGCTTAACGGGCAAAATCTGCAAACCTTTGTTGATAACATTCTTCGCCGTATGATCTTTGACGGCGAGCAATTAAGAGAATTATTAGAACCATTAGAACTTGGTTGGAAAATTCGCGACCAAAAAGAAAGGGCTTTAGTGAAAGACTTATCGCCATTGCTTCACAAACTAAGCGCTGGGCGCGAAATATCAGGTTTAAGTGCTTACGAAAAATAACTTAAAGAAAAAATAAGAAGATGAAAAACGAAATGCTTAATAAGCCAGATTTTCAAAGAGTTTTACAAGAAATTCAGCAAGCAAAAATCTCGGTTTTTTCTCACGCCAACAAATCTCTTTTAAATCTCTATTGGAAAATTGGCGAATTAATCAGCCAGAAAGTTGAAAAATCTGTTTGGGGAAAAGGAGTTGTTAGCGAATTGGCTAAATTTATCACCGAAAACGATCCAACTATTAAAGGATTCAGCGACAAAAATCTGTGGCGAATGAAGCAGTTTTATGAAACTTATCAAAATGATGAAAAACTCTCAACGCTGGCAAAAGAATTGCCTTGGACGCATAACACCATCATTTTTTCACGATGCAAAACCGCACAAGAAAGGGAATTTTATTTAGGTTTATGCATTAAAGAAAAATATTCTTCGCGAGATTTAGAACGCCAAATTGATACCGCCATATTTGAACGCTCCCAAATTGGAAATCAGAAACTCTCGGCAGTGCTGAGAGAATTGCATCCAGCCTTAGAAAATGTTTTTAAAGATAATTATGTTTTAGAGTTTCTAGGCTTGCCAGAAGATCACAATGAAAGCGATTTGCAAAAATCTCTGATCAAAAATATGAAATCTTTTATTTTAGAACTTGGCAAAGATTTTATTTTTGTGGGCGAAGAATTTCGCCTGCAAGTTGGCAACCAAGATTTTTTTATTGATTTGCTTTTTTTCCACCGAGGCTTGTCTGCCTTGGTGGCATTTGAACTTAAAATTGGCAAATTTTTGCCCGAACATATGGGGCAACTTAATTTTTATCTCGAAGCGCTTGATCGCGATGTTAAAAAACCCCACGAAAACCCCTCAATTGGCATTTTGCTTTGTCGCGATAAAGATCACGAAGTGGTTGAATATGCAATGTCGCGCAATTTATCGCCAACCTTGATTGCCGAGTATCAATTACAACTTCCCGATAAAAAATTGCTCCAAGCCAAACTCCACGAAATTTTTTGTAATAATGGGGGTGAAAATGAAGCAAATTAAGCAAGGATTGGTGCCGAAATTGAGGTTTAGGGAGTTTGAGAAAGATGGGGAGTGGGAGAAAAAGTCAGGGAATAAGTTATTTGATCCAATCAGTAACAAAAAGCATAACTCTGACTTACCTATTCTTGCGATTACCCAAGAACATGGGGCAATTCCTAGAGATAAAATTGATTATAGAGTTTCAGTCACGGACAAAAGTATTGAGAGTTATAAGGTTGTTGAATTAGGTGATTTCATTATCAGCCTTAGGTCTTTTCAGGGCGGAATTGAATATTCAACCTACAAAGGTCTGTGTAGTCCTGCCTATATTATCTTAAGAAGAAAAAGAGATGATCATGAAGGTTTTTTCAAACATTATTTGAAAACAAACCGATTTATTAAAGATCTTAACAAAGATATTGAAGGAATCCGAGATGGAAAAATGGTTAGTTACGACCAATTCTCAAATATACTTATTCCAATGCCACAATCAAAAAAAGAACAACAAAAAATCGCTGATTGCTTGTCTTCGTTGGATGAATTGATTGAAGCCCAAACCAAAAAACTTGAATCCCTTCGCCTGCACAAAAAAGGGCTGATGCAGCAACTTTTTCCAAACCACAATCAAGAAGAAATTATCAACCACAACAAACCTTAAATATGGATAAAAAATTACAGATTTTACACAGCAATTTAGATGCCTTCGCTAAAAAGTCGGACGACCAAGATTTTGAATTTTGGTTTGCCCGCGATTTGCAAAATCTTTTGGGTTATGAGCGTTGGGAAAATTTTCAAACTGCTATTAAGCGTGCCATAGAATCTTGCAAAGCCTCTAAATATAAAGTTTCAGATCATTTTCGTGGCGTCACGAAAACGATCGAAGTGCCAAAAGGTGGTAAGCGTGAAATTGACGATTTTATGTTGAACCGCTATGCGTGCTATTTGATTGCGCAAAATGGCGATTCTCGCAAACCAGAGATTGCCTTTGCGCAAAGCTATTTTGCAACACAAACCCGCAAGCAAGAGTTAATAGAAGAGCGCATGAAGTTAAGTGCGCGTCTTGACACAAGAAATCGCTTAAAAGAATCGGTAAAAACTCTTTCTCAAAATATTTTTGAGCGCGGCGTTGATGATGCTGGTTTTGGTCGCATTCGCTCTAAAGGAGATCAGGCTTTGTTTGGCGGCAACACCACTCAAGATATGAAAGATAAATATGGAATTGTTAAAGACCGATCTTTAGCAGATTTTTTACCAACCTTGACCATTGCCGCCAAAAACCTCGCCACCGAAATGACTAACCACAATGTTTATGAAACTGATTTAAAAGGTGAAAAACCAATCACCGAAGAACATGTACAAAACAACAAAACTGTGCGAAATATGTTAGCAGAAAGAGGCATTAAGCCAGAAAATCTGCGCTCTGAAGAAGATATAAAAAAATTGGAGCGTCGGGTTAAATCGGAAGAAAAAAAGCTACAAAAAAATAGTAAAGTTTTGCCGACAAAACAAAATTAAATTTAAAAAAACTATGACCAACGACCAACAAAAAGAATTAGGAAAAATACTTTGGGCAATTGCCGATCAGTTGCGCGGCGCGATGAATGCGGATGATTTTCGCGATTACATGCTTTCTTTTCTTTTCTTGCGCTATTTGTCGGATAATTACGAAGCGGCTGCCAAGAAGGAATTGGGAAATGAATATCCCCAAGAAAATGGTGATAAAACTCCGTTGCAAATTTGGTATGAAGAAAATGCGGAAGATGTGAAAGCTTTTGAAGATTTAATGCGTCGCCGTGTGCATTATGTTATTGAGCCAAACCATCTTTGGGGAAACATTTCAGAAATGGCGCGCAGGCAAAATGAGCAAATGTTAAACACTCTTCAAGAAGGTTTTAAATTCATTGAAAATGAATCTTTTGAAAGCACTTTTTTAGGATTATTTTCTGAAGTGAATCTTTCTTCTGAAAAGCTTGGAAAAAATTATGCAGAGCGCAACAGCAAGCTTTGCGCCATCATTACCAAAATTGCCGAAGGGTTATCCAATTTTTCTACTAAAAAAGATGCTTTGGGCGATGCTTACGAATATTTGATTGGTCAGTTTGCAGCTGGTTCAGGGAAAAAAGCTGGTGAGTTTTATACGCCACAACAAATTTCCACCATTCTTTCAGAAATCGTTACGCTTGATAGTCAAGATCCCAGCCTTGGAAAAAAGAAGCATTTGGACAGTGTTT
This sequence comes from uncultured Alphaproteobacteria bacterium, assembly GCA_903937405.1. Classification (GTDB taxonomy): domain Bacteria; phylum Pseudomonadota; class Alphaproteobacteria; order Rickettsiales; family UBA1997; genus UBA2645. The sequence continues at coordinate 10,463 of CAIZZE010000046.1, forward strand.
TTGATTTTGCCTGCGGTTCAGGATCTTTGTTGCTCAATGTGCGGGGTAAGCTTGGCAATAATGGAATTGGAAAAATTTACGGCCAAGAAAAAAACATCACCACTTACAACCTTGCGCGCATGAACATGCTTTTGCATGGCGTGAAAGATTCTGAATTTGAAATTTTTCACGGCGACACGCTAACCAACGATTGGGATAAATTGCGCGAAGCTAATCCTGCAAAAAAACCTTACTTTGATGCGATTGTGGCGAATCCGCCATTTAGTTATCGCTGGGAACCAAGCGATGCAATGGCAGAAGATGTACGTTTTAAAAGCCACGGCCTTGCGCCAAAATCAGCAGCAGATTTCGCCTTTTTATTGCACGGGTTTAATTATCTAAAACACGAAGGAACGATGGCGATTATTTTGCCGCACGGCGTTTTATTTCGCGGTGGCGCTGAGGAAAAAATTCGCAGAAAATTATTGGAAGATGGCAATATTGATACCGTGATTGGCTTGCCTGCCAATCTTTTTTATTCAACCGGGATTCCTGTTTGTATTTTGGTTTTGAAGAAATGCAAAAAAACTGATGACGTGCTTTTTATCAACGCCAGCGAGCATTTTGAAAAAGGCAAACGCCAAAATCAGTTGTCGCCGGAAAATATAGAAAAGATTGTCAAAACTTATCAATTTAGAACTGAAGAAGAGCGCTATTCTAGGCGCGTTGCCATCGAAGAAATTGCGGCGAATGACTATAACCTCAATATTTCAAGATATATCAGCACCGCCAAAGCCGAGGAAGAAATTAATTTGTTGGAGGTAAATAAAGAATTGGTCGCAATTGAAGAAAAAATTAAATCAGCCACCAAAAAACATAATGAGTTTTTGCAAGAGCTTGGTTTGCCAATTATTCCGAAGTCTTTCCAGTAATAATTAGCAAAGTTTGGCAAAAAAATGAGGGCTATTTTTCATGTTTTGGTATAGTTTGAGATATAGCCTTTTTCATCTTTTTAATTACCGATCCAAGACCTTCAAATATAGCTTCGCCGATGATAAAATGACCAATATTTAGCTCAATAATTTGCGGAATCTGGGCAATTATTTTAGCAGTTTCGTAGTTTAATCCGTGTCCGGCGTGGCATTCTAAACCAAGTTCCTCACAAAGCGCAGCGCAGGTTTTTATTTTTTCAAATTCATCTTCGCGTTTCTTTTTCAAAGCATGACAAAATTCGCCAGTGTGAAGTTCCACAATATCAGCGCCAATTTTTTTAGCAGTGCGGATTTGTTTTTCATTGGCATCAACAAAAAGTGACACACGAATTTTTTTAGCGCGAATTTTTTTAATCATTGCGGCTAAAACTTTTTCATTTTTTACCACATCAAGTCCACCTTCGGTTGTAACTTCTTGTCTTTTTTCGGGCACAATACAAACCGCATTGGGCTTGGTTTTAAGAGCAATTGCCAACATTTCTTCAGTTGCGGCCATTTCTAAATTTATCGGCAAATTTATTTCTTTTTTTAAGCGTTTTAAATCTTCATCGCGAATGTGGCGGCGATCTTCGCGCAGATGAATTGTAATTCCATGCGCTCCATTTTTTTGCGCTAAAATTGCCGCGTCAACCGGATCGGGATGAGTTCCGCCGCGAGCGTTTCTGATGGTGGCAACGTGATCAATATTTACGCCCAGCCTAATTAATCTTTTTTTCATAAATTAGTAAAAAACTTAAATAACAAATACAACTCAAGATCATTGCAAATGGAAAGCCATTAGCACCAAAGAAATTAAATAAAATTCCGCCAAATAAGCTGCCAAAAAAAGATCCGGCAGATCCAATTAATTGAAAAGTAGAATTGGCGGCAACTAATCTGGCTTTGGAATAATCATCGTTACAAATTTTAAAAACCGAAACAAAAATGCAGGCAATAAAAATGCCAAAGATGAAATAAATTGCTATCAGAAGTAGATAAGATTGATGAAAAAATAATATAGTTAAAAAGCAGCATAAACAGCCGACGAAACCCAATTTTATGGTTTGGTAAGGATTCCATTTTTTAAGAGCAAAGCCCACTAAAACATCAAAAAATCCACTCGCCATGTAAGCACTAATTAAAAGGCCGGCGGTTTCGCTTGGTAAACCAATATTGACACCAAAAACTACGGTGAAAGTTAGTAAAAGATAAGTTTGAAAATCGAGAAAAAAGCGCGCTAAAAAAGAACGCGGATTATGTTGAAAAAATTCACGAAGATTAATGCGTTCAGATTGCAATTTGGGTTGCGGACTTTTTCTCAAAGGCATTAAGCAGTAAAAAGATGCAATTGCCAAAAGGGCGGAAATTGCGAATGAAAGATAATGCGCCGCACCGGTGAGTCTCACAATTACTGGTCCCAGCGCAACTCCGGCAGAAATTATCATGCTGAAAATTCCGGTAGCGACACCGCGTTGATTATTTTTAACTAAAATATTCATCCAAGATTGGCGCGTGATTACATACATAAACCACAAAGATCCCATCATGAAAGCAAGCGCCGTCCACAGGTAAAAATTTTGATAAAAATAAATCAGAAAAATAATTGCTGCGTAACCAAATGAACTGAATTTTAACACCCGCATCATGGTGAAATATGAAACCAAGCGGCTTAAAAAAAATGACATTAAAAAGCCGCCGAAAGTGTCAATCGTAAATGCAATACCAATACGCCCAGCATCAACGCCGTGCAAGGTTAAAACGGTGGGGAAAGTAACCAAATTAATTCCCATCGCTATTGCAAAAAGCAAGATGCTTAAAAAGAGAAAATTAAGCTCGCGGGGAAAAGTTAGTTGTTGAAAAACTTTTTGCACTTTTGGTGGTAAGTTTTGGTTAAATTGGGGAGATTTTGGTTTTAATGAATAAGAATCAATATCCTATAAAAATTTATTTTGACTTATTTCTAACCCAGAGGATGTTAAAAAAGTTCAAGAAAGTTACTTTGCAAACTTTTCATTTGGATTTCCTCTTTCAGAAATTTCACAAAAAATCGAATTAGAAAGAATGGCGCGAGAAGATGCTATTAAAGACTCTAGCCCAACAAATTTTCCAGCCTCAAATAGCGCTTTGAAATTGCAGCCGACAGAACACAACAAACAAATCTAAATACTTAGAAAAACCCGAGCAGGACGGGGTTTGTAACCACTACTGTCCGGTTGAGAATTTTTAATCTATTTCAATTAAAAATCGATGTCATGCTGAGCCTGTCGAAGCATGATTCAAGCCCGCGCTTAAGAATCATGCTTCGACAGGCTCAGCATGACATCAAGATATTCTTTTCTAGATCGAAAAAACTTTTTACCCCTGTTTAGCCCTTGAATTACAAGGGTTGATGGGGTTTTAATAATTTCTTAATCGGACAGTAGTGGTTTGTAACCCCGTCCTAAAGTTCATTTCCAAACCCAATCAAACCTCCAATCCCCAAACCGACACATCAAATTTAAAAACCAAAACTAATCATCAAAACCCTTGATTTCCTCTCTTAATTTCCACAAAGTCGTCCCACATTTTTTCACCCAGCTTTTTCTCCCACATCATAAACCCATTACCAACTTACAACATTTTCTTTAAACATGCGCTCCACCTTCCCAGACAATTCCAAACCGTTTGAGCCCTACATCCGCAACATCACCCAAATTATCACCAACACCGCCCCAGAAAAAATCGCCTTCGTAATTTTATTCGGCTCTTTCGCCAGAGGAACTTGGGTTCGCGACCGCTATTCCGAAGGCAACTCCATCTACGAATACGCCTCCGACTTCGACTTCCTCGTTATCACCAACGCCAAGAAAAAAGACGAGCAAGGCAAAGAAATTGAAGATGGAATTTCCGCCTATGATTTGGAACGCAAAATCCTGCACAACATAGATGATGCCGCTGTAGTCCGCGAAGCACATCGCCCGCATTTTGTGATTGAGCCAATTGATTACGTAAATCACGAGCTGGAAAGAGGACAATATTTTTTTTCTGACATTAAAAAAGAAGGAATTCTGCTTTATGATTCGGGGAAACTTAAGTTGTCGGAACCACGAGTATTAAGCGAAAAAGAGGTGAGGGAGATTGCGAAAGATGATTATGAACATTGGTTCACCAGTGCTTCAGGATTTTTAAGAGACAGTAAATTAACTTTTGAAATCCCAGATTATAAAAAATCTGCTTTCTATTTACATCAGGCCGCAGAAGGTTTTTACAATTGTGCATTACTTGTACTTACAGGATATAAACCGAAAACTCATGACCTGATCGACCTAAATAAATTATGCTCCGCCCAATCAAATGATTTTTTAACGATTTTTCCATTGGCGACTGAAGAACAGAAGGAGAGTTTTAAGATGTTAAATAAGAGTTACGTTGATAGCCGATATAACAAGCATTTTAGCGCTTCGAGAGAACAATTAGAATATTTAACAAAAAAAGTTAAGGGATTGAAAGATGTTGTTGAGAAAATCTGTAAGGAAAAAATTTAATATTAAAAATTCAAATGAACCAAATTCATAATGAACTAAAAGTCCTGCAAGATTTAATTCTTAGTGCAGAGTTTAAAAAAGAAGCATCTGAAGCTTTGGAAAAATTCAAAGATTATTTAGAAAAAGTTAAAACTTTAGGACCGTATAATGAGTTAAATTGGCCAGTTGATTGGACCAGTACAGTGTGGGATTTTGCGAGCAACCTGAGGGAAGTAACTAAAAATACGTCAAATTTATCTAATTACATTGGAGAAGTCACTCACCTAATAAATAATTCAAAGAATATAAATACGGAAATACTGGAATTTATTTTATGCGAACTGAGTTGGGACTCCGCAGCTTTTGAAGTGTCAAATAAGGCGCAGAATATAATTAAAGAATTATACGAAAAATATCCTAATAATTTAGAATTTAAGCACGCATATGCTCATTTTTTAACTGATGAGGGTATTTATTTAGAGAAAGCAGATCAACTTTATAAAGCATGTATTGCCGTATGGAAAAATAAATCACCTCAAACATTATCCGCTGCCTTTACTTGTGAATATAAAATGGCGAATAAATTTCTTCAAAATAAAAATTATGATAGATCTATAGAGTTGATTCGTAGGGCGCAGAAGTACGAGTACTACAAATCTTCGCAAATGCAAATGATGCTGCTTTACACTTTTAATGATAAAATTTCTGATACAAAAACTCTTCATTCTTTAATCGAAGAAACAAAATTGGATGCTATTAAAACCGCAAAGAAAATGCAGGGGAAGTCGATCGAATTATTGGGTTTATTTACAGCCATAATAGCGTTTATTATGAGCACAGTTTCTGTTTTTGGCAAAGTAAGTGAGAAGATGATTCTGCCAATTATTTTGGCGATGGGAATTGTATTAATATTATTTGTATCAACAATATCATATATGAATGATAATCCTAAAAATTTCTTAAAAGATTTTAGGTTTTATTTAATTGTAGCATTTTTGGGGGTTAGTATTGCACTAGCTTATAATTTTTCCTCTAATCAATCCTTAATTAGTAAGGATGAAAAAAACATTTTAGCAAAAAAAATAGGCATAATTAAAAAAATGGGGGGCTAAAAATCCACTTTTCGCCCCCAGTTTCAAGGCTTTCCAAGTTTTTTCTATTCTCTCCGAATAGAAACCTCTAAATTCCAGTCAAAAAACATGACTAAAAACTTGTCCAAAATGTC
>CAIZZE010000047.1 GCA_903937405.1 uncultured Alphaproteobacteria bacterium
AACATATCGCGATTGAAAAAACTATTGATGAAAATAGTAAAATAAATGACGATGAAAAAGAAATTTCTGATAGTCTAAATTGTTAGAATTTTTACTGTCGGAAAATGCAGAGTGTTAGATGAAGTTTGAGTTATTACACCTGACGGCCTTTGCTAGGGTGCCTAAAATTTCTTCTAATGTTTATGACTCGCAGTTGCGGCTGCATCTTCGGCACTAACCGGTTTTGGACGAACTCCTAAAAGTGGTGCAATATTTTTTACAACTCTTCCCGCAACTGGGGCTGCAACCATTCCGCCAGTGTTAAATGTATAATTCGACCGATCAAAAATCACATAAACTAAATATTTTGGCTGTGAAATCGGAAACACCGCAACGAATGAAGCCATGGTCAATCTTTCATTGTAACCACCAGATTCCGCGCGATTCGCCGTCCCGGTTTTGCCACCAACTTCATAACCTTCAATATTGGCATTTCTTCCCGTTCCTTCCAACACAACTTTACGTAGCATTTTACGCATTATATCAGAAGTTTCTTCCTTGATTACATTTTTACCTTTTGGCTGTTTTGTTAATTTTAAAAACGATGGTTTATATAAAGTTCCGCCATTTGAAATTGCCGAAACCGCCAATGCTAAATGTAGCGGCGTAATAGCAATACCATGGCCGTAAGAGATTGTGTAAAGGTTAATTTCGCGCCAAGTTTTTGGATAAATCGGACGACCCATTCCCGGAAATTCAACATCGATTTTTTTGAGCAATCCCATTTTTCCTAAAAAATCTTTTTGATTTTCAGCGCCAATTTTTTCGGCAATTTTTACCGTTCCGATGTTAGATGAATAAGCAAAAACTTCCGCCACCGTCATTTCATCTTTCACAGCATGATCATCTTTAATTGTGAAACGACCATATTTTATCGGCTCATGCACATTATAAACATCGGTCATTTTCACCAAATTATCTTCGAAAGCATTGGTGTTAGTTAAAACTTTGAATACTGATCCTAGCTCGTAAACACCATTGGTTACGCGGTTGAAACGCTGATCTGGATTTGCTTCATTTTGCAAATTCGGATCAAAACCCGGGAGCGAAGAAAGAGCTAGAATTTCACCGCTATTAACATCCATAACCAATCCAGCTGCTGCTTTGGCGCGATATTCTTCCATGCCATTTTGCAATTCATCATGTAAAATATCTTGTACACGCACGTCGAGCGACAAATGCAAATCTTCGCCTTTCATTAATTTGCGATCATATTGCATTTCCATTCCCGCCAAACCTTTGCGGTCTAAATCGACATAACCAACAAAATGACTGGCGATTGATTTTTGCGGATAAACCCGAATGCGATCATCTTCAAAAAGCAAGCCTGCCATTTGCAGATTTTGCACTTGATCAACTTGGCTTGGATTGAGATTTCTTCTAATCAAAATCCATTGTTTGCTGTTTTTATTATCCGAGATTTTTTTTAAAACTTCATTGTAAGTTAAATCAGAAAAAACCGACGTCAAACCGCGCGCAATCGCTTGCGGATCTTTCACCAAAACGCTGCTAACATAAAGGGATTTTGTTTTTAAATCTGTTGCCACTAAAACATCATTGCGATCATAAATATTAGCGCGCTTGCCCGCCAATCTTGGATCGTAAAGACCAATGATTTTTATTTTATCGCCGGAAACGACGATAAAAACCATACGAATTATAATAACACAAAAAGCTGCGATGATGCAGAAATAGATAAAAGCGAGTCTGGATTTTTTTATTTCAATATGGGCCATAAGGGATGTTTAAATTCAAAACTTTTTTGAATTTAGTGGAATATTGGATGCTTCACGCGAAATAAATTCGCGCTTTCGATTTTTAAAAAACCAAAAATTTATTGCGAATGCGCCGATTTACTCGGCGCGTAAGCAATTCAAAATTAAGCCAAATTCGACTAAAGTCGAATTTGATTAAGTTTATAACTTCACTTCTTCAACTAATTTTTTAACCGCTTCAACTGAGCGATTAAACATAGTCAATTCTTGAGAGTTCAATTTAATCTCAATAATTTTTTCAACACCATTTTTGCCGATGATCGCTGGAACGCCGATATACATGTCTTTAACGCCATATTCGCCATTCAAACTTGCAGCAACTGGAAGAACTTTTCTTTTATCAAAAAGATAACTTTCCGCCATTAAAATTGCTGATGACGCAGGAGCGTAAAATGCTGAACCGGTTCCTAAAAGTTTTACGATTTCGGCACCGCCATCACGAGTTCTTTGTACGATTTCTTCGATTTTATTTTTGGTAGTCCAGCCCATTTCGATCAAGTCAGGAATTGGAATTCCAGCAACTGAAGAATAGCGAATTAATGGAACCATTGTGTCGCCGTGACCACCCAAAACGCAGGCATTTACATCTTCAACTGACACGTTGAATTCACGAGCCAAGAAAAGTGACATTCTTGAAGAATCAAGCACGCCAGCCATTCCCACCACTTTATTCGTTGGAAGACCAGAAACTTTTTGCATCACATAAACCATCGCATCAAGTGGATTGGTAATCACGATTACAAAAGCATTTGGCGCGTGTTGTTTAATTCCTTCGGCAACAGATTTAATAATTGAAGTATTGGTTGCCATTAAATCATCGCGACTCATTCCGGGTTTTCTGGCGATTCCGGCAGTTACGATTACAACATCAGCGCCCGCAATATCAGCGTAGTTACTGGTTCCGGTGATTTGCGCATCAAAATCTTCAACAACTGAAGATTGCTCTAAATCCAAAGCTTTGCCTTGTGCAACACCTTGTGCAACATCCAAAATAACGATGTCACCTAAATTTTTTAATCCGGCTAAATGCGCTAAAGTACCGCCAATATTGCCCGCGCCAACTAAGGCGATTTTATTTCTTTTTGTCATTTTAATTTTAAATTGAGGTTAAGAAGTAAGATTTGAAAATGTGAATAGATCTTGAAACAAGTTCAAGATGACGATGCGAGGAAAATTTACACTTAATTTTTACTTTCCTCTCCGCGTCATCCTGAACTTGTTTCAGGATCTATCCGTTCTATCTAAAAATACGAAATAATTTCGGCAAAAACTTCTTGCTGATTTTTAGTTCCGTCAATCACTTTAATTCGCGGATTTTTCTTCGCCAGCTGCAAAAATCCATCACGCACTTTTTGGTGAAAATCGAAACCTAATTTTTCATAACGATTATTGTCGGCACGAGTCTGAATGCGCGCAAATGCTGCTTCAACCGGCACATCAATTAAAAAAGTAATGTCGGGCGCAAAATCAGAAATCGCCATTTTTTTTACATCTTCAATCAAAGTTTCATCAAGTCCAAAAGCATTTCCTTGATAAGCAAAAGTTGAATCAAAAAAACGATCTGAAATTACGGTTTTTCCTTGTGCCAGACTTGGCTTGATTAGTTTCTCAACATGTTCCAAACGCGCAGCAAAATTTAAGAAAAGCTCGGTTTTTGCTTCCAGTTTTTCAATTTTTTCATCAATTAAAATTTCACGGATTTTTTCACCAGCAAAAGTTCCGCCCGGTTCGCGAGTTAAAATTGCATCAATATTTTTTTCTAAAAAAAACGCGTGCAATTTTTTTACTTGAGTTGATTTTCCAGAACCTTCAATTCCTTCAAATGTTATAAATTTTGGTCTCATTTTATGAAAAATCCTAAAAATATTTTAATCACGGGCGGCGGCAGCGGAATCGGTCGCGCCCTTGCTGTTGCTTATTCGAAAAGCGGAGTAAATTTGTTTTTATGCGGCCGCAATTTAGAAAAATTGCAAGTCACAAAAACTCTCTGCGAAGAATTAAAAGCAAATGTTTATTTGGAGATTTTGGATGTTTGTGATGAAGCAGCAACAAAAAATTGGATTGAAAAAATCGAAGAGAATTTCGCGCTGGATTTGGTAATTGCCAATGCTGGAATTTCAGCTGGAACTTCCGAAGGTCTTGAAGCAACAACGCAAGTTCAAAAAATTTTTGCTACTAATTTAAATGGCGTTTTAAACGTAATTCATCCGGCAATTGAAAAAATGAAAAACCGCAAAAAAGGTCAAATTGGAATTGTTTCATCTTTGGCTGGATTTCGCGGCTTGCCAAGCTCTCCTGCTTATTCGGCGAGCAAATCGGCAGTTAGAGTTTACGCCGAAGGATTGCGTGGAAATTTGGGGAAATTGGGAATTGAAGTAAATGCAATTTGTCCGGGTTATGTCAAAACTTCAATGACAGATGTGAATGAGTTTCCAATGCCATTTATTATGGAAGCGCAAAAATGTGCGAAAATTATTAAAAATGGTTTAGAGAAAAATAAATCGCGGATCGCCTTTCCATTTCCACTTTATTTTGTGGTTTGGTTGTCAACTTTGCTTTCAACAAAAATTACCGATCCCATTTTTGCGAGATTACCGGGGAAGAAAAGTTTGGTGGAGTAGATAAGTTTTTATATTTTACAGATAGATCCTGAATCAAGTTCAGGATGACGATGTGGAAAGTTTACGCTCGAAATAAATACAAACTCCGTCATCCTGAACTTGATTCAGGATCTAGCTTGAATACAAAAAAAGGGAAGCTCCATTTTAAGGAACTTCCCTTTTTTAATTACGCCTAAAAAACCAATCTTATTTTTTATCAGCTGGTTTTTTCTCATCAGCTTTAGCCACAGCCGCTGCTGGAGCTGCACCTGCTGCCGGAGTTTCTTCCTCAGATTTACCACGACCAACAATACTTGCGATCAAAAAATTGTCTTTTTTAGCCAATTGTACGCCAGCCGGAAGTTTTAAATTAGCTGCTCTAACTTTGTAACCAACGTGCAAAGTTGAAGCATCGATTTCGATTTTATCTGGAACTGATGCCGCATTTTCGCAAATCACTTCAGTTCTACGAAGAACTACGTGTAAGAAACCGCCTTTTTTCAAACCAGGGGATTTATCTTGGTTGATAAAAACCAATTTTGGTTTAGCGCGAATTGTTTTTGAATTATCGCAATTCAAGAAATCAACGTGAACTGGACGATCAGAAACTGGATCAAGTTCAACTTTATGAGCAATTACTTTAATTTTTTTGCCATCAAGATCTAACTCAACAACTGTGGTTAAAGTGATTCCTTTAAAATATTCATGCTCAAATTCTTCACCACTAAGGCTCAAATTGATGTTGCCATCTTTAGCGTAAATAACCGCTGGAATGCGGCCTTCTCTTTTGATTTTTCTAGTTGCAGAAGAACCAAACAGCTCTCTTTTTTCTGCTTTTAAAACTACAGACATTATCACTCCTAAAAGTTTATTTGAATTTGGTTGGAAACGTGGATTTGCAATATCAATCTTGTGGTCAAAATTGTGGGCCGATCAACGAGCCGCGCACAAAAGAGCGCGGCAAGTTATTCATCAAAGTAGAAAGATCAAGCAGATTTTGCCAATTTGGCTAATTCCTTTAAAACTTCTTCAACGTGGCCGTTAACTTTCACTGAATGCCAGATTTTAACAATCTTGCCCATTTTATCGATCAAGAAAGTGCTGCGATCAATGCCCATATATTTCTTGCCGAACATTGATTTCTCTTTGATGACACCATATTTGCGGCAAAGTTCGCTATCTTCATCGACCAATAAATTGAAAGCTAAATTATATTTTTCGATAAATTTGCAATGGCTTTCGCTATTATCTTTAGAAACACCCAAAACTACGCAATCAAGAGCCTCGAATTCCTTGATTTTCTTGGTAAAATCTTGGGCTTCAATAGTGCAGCCTGGTGTGTCGTCTTTTGGGTAAAAATATAAAACTACATTTTTGCCTTTTAATTCCAACAGAGCAATTTCTGAACCTTCGTCAGTTAGATTGGCAAATAATGGTGCCGCTTGGCCGATTTCTAAGGTCATTATTTTTTAGCTTTTGGGGTTTTGATTTTTGGAGCTTTCTTTTTCTTAGACGTTTTTTCTTCAACTTCGCCGCCACCTGATTTAACTTGCGAAATCACATCGTTAAATTGTGACTGGCTGCAAAGACCAAGCAAAACTACGTCGCGTGGTTTGATGTTTTTCATGTTCCAATGCGCACGGCTTCTGATTGAATCAATCATTTTATCTGTTGTTCCGACCAACTTTTTAACTTGGCCATTGGTGATTTCAGGATAATATTTAAGCAAATATGAAATGCCGTCCGGCTTGTCTTGGCGGCGTGCAATTGGAGTATATTTAGAATCTTTTTCAGTTGATTTAACTTGGCTGACTGCACTTTTATTTAGAGTTAAAATGCTATCTTCTTTGCCTTCGCAACGAGCGATTTCTTCACGAGTTAATTGGCCTGACAAAATCGGGTTTTGTCCGATAATTCCCGAAGCCACATCGCCATCAGCAATGCCTTGAACTTCTAGTTCGTGTAAACCACAGAAATTGGCAATTTGGGCGAAGGTTAATGAAGTGTTTTCAACTAACCAAACTGCGGTTGCCTTGCGCATTAAAGGTAATTCTTGTGTCATTTTTAAAAGGAAAATTTAGGAAGGTATATGAATTAGACACGCATTTAATTCCCGCCCAATTTTAAAAGCAAGAAATCATTATGTTAATCCTTCTTTCACCCGCTAAATCACTAGATTACGAGACAAAGTTTGATGTAGAGAATTTTACAATTCCGCAGTTCGCAAAAGAAACGCAAAAGCTGGCTTTTGAGTTAAAAAAATTCTCCATTTTTGATCTCGAAAAATTAATGGGAATCAGCAAAAAACTGGCTGAATTGAATTTTGCCAGATTTCAGAATTTTGAAAATAAATATAATCTAAAAAATTCACGTCAGTCTTTATTGGCTTTTGACGGTGATGTTTACGCCGGAATTGATAAGGAAAATTTTACTAAAAAAGATTTTGATTTTGCCCAAAAAACTGTGCGAATTTTATCAGGCTTTTATGGAGTTTTGAAACCTCTGGATTTGATGCAGCCTTATCGCTTGGAAATGGGAACTGATTTTAAAAAATTTAAATTTTTGTCAAAAAATCTTTATGAATTTTGGGGCGATAAAATTGCCGATTATTTCAATGATGAAGCAGGCGGAAAGCCGATTATAAATTTAGCATCAGAAGAATATTTTTCGGCGCTAAATGTGAAAAAAGTTGAACCCAAAATTATCAATATCGCCTTTAAAGAAAAGAAAGGTGATGGGTTAAAAATAATTGGAATTAATGCTAAAAAAGCACGCGGATTAATGACGAATTTTGCGATTAAAAATAAAATTTCCAATCCGCAGGATTTGAAAGAATTTAAAGAAGAAAAATATCATTTCGAAAAAAAATTATCCGATGAATCAAACTGGATTTTTGTCAGATAAATTTAAACCAAAATAACCATGAAAAACTGGACTTACAAAAATTTCACCATCCATGAATTTAACGAATTATCTAGCACCAATTCACAGGCTTTTGGTTTAGCAAATTCACGCCAGATTTCTGAAAATGAAATTATCCTAGCGCGCTCTCAAACTCAAGGACGCGGCAGAAAAGATCGTACTTGGATTTCACCATCAGAAAATCTTTATTTTTCTTTGGTTTTGCGACCAAAAATTTCCGCTGCAAAAATTTCCCAAATCTCTTTTATCGCAATTACGGCGCTTAGAAATTCAATTGCGAAAATTGCCAATAATTCTGTTTTGGCAAAATGGCCAAATGATCTTTTGATTGATGAAAAAAAAGTCGCGGGATTGCTTTTAGAAAGTAAAATTTCTGGTGAAAATTGCGAATTTGTAGTTTTGGGAATTGGCTTAAATATTGAGTCAAATCCAGATAATGTAATTTTTCTAGCGGGCAATTTAAAAGATTTTGGAATTACAATTTCAATAGAATTAGCACTGCAAAATTTCTTGGATGAATTTGAAAAACTTTACCAAAATTGGCATGATTTTGGATTTAAAGGCATAAGAAAATTATGGCTGGAAAATGCTTATAAATTAGGCGAGAAAATTACGGTGAAACTTGATGAAGAAAAAATCGAAGGAATTTTTGAAGATTTGGATGAAGAGGGAAATTTGCTATTAAAAACTGGTGAGAAAGTTTTAAAAATTTCGGCGGCGGATGTGGCTTAAAGGTTTTTTGATTAATTGATTAGAATAGATCCTGAACTCGTTTCAGGATCTATTCTAATCTCAATAAATAACTAAGCCTTACTCAACCCATAAGCATCATGCAACACACGCACTGCTAATTCGCCATATTCTTTCGCAATCAAAACTGAAATTTTAATTTCAGAAGTAGAAATCAAAAGCAGGTTAATTCCTTTATCGGCCAAAGTTTTAAACATTGTATGCGCAACGCCAGAATGGCTAATCATGCCCACGCCAATTACCGAAATTTTTGCAATATTATCGTCAATTTTTAACTCGGCATATTTCACTTCATTCTTGATTGATTCAATCGCCAAGCGGGCGCGCTCACTTTCTTCTTTTCCAGTTGTAAAAGTTATATCAACAAATTTTCCATCAGCGCTGATGTTTTGCACAATCATATCAACATTTACTTCTTTTTGCGCTAACACTCCGAAAATTGCTGCTGAAAGACCGGGATGATCGGGCATTTTTTCAAGCGTGATATGAACTTCATTTTTGCTGTAGCTAATGCCAGTGATAACTCTTCTTTCCATGATTTCCTCGTTATTATTTACTAAGATTGTTCCTGATGATTCTGTAACATCTTCAAAAGTTGATAAAACTCTTACTCGCACATTATGCGCCATTGCCATTGCAACTGAACGAGTTTGCAAAACTTTCGAACCGCTATATGCCATTTCCAGCATTTCTTCGTAGGTAACTTTTTTCAATTTTCTGGCTTTATCGGTGATGCGTGGATCTGTTGTGTAAACACCATTTACGTCGGTGTAAATATCGCACAAATCAGCTTTTACTGCCGCTGCAATTGCAACTGCCGAAGTGTCTGAACCGCCGCGTCCCAAAGTTGTAACCCGATTTGATTCAAGGTGAATTCCTTGAAAACCGGCAATTACTACAACATCAAATTCTTCTAAAGATTTTAATAAAGCTGCGTCGTCAATTACATCAATTCTGGCTTTGCTATGAACATCGTCAGTTGCAACCGGAAGTTGCCAACCCAAAAAAGATCTGGCTTTATAGCCAATCGACTGCAATTCCAAAGCCAATAAACCACAAGTAATTTGCTCACCGGTTGCAACAATTGAATCATATTCCGCCAAACTTTCATCCGACATTAAAGATGAAACTTGGTTACAATAATCTACAAGCTGATTAGTAACGCCAGACATCGCCGACACTACCACAATAACTTTATTTTTTTTGTCGAGCTCAGCTTTTACTTTTTTGGCAACATTTTTTATGCGCCCTATATCGCCAACGGAAGTACCGCCAAATTTTTGTACAATTAACATTTGTTTGATTGATTTAACTAAGTGAAGGAGCGATGCATTTTTTTTATTTGAAGAATTTTCTCAAGTATAAATTGACAAAAGAATTGCCAAAAGAATTGATTTATGAATTAGCGAAAACTAAAAGATTTAAAAAAATCCTTAATTCCCAAAACTAATTTTCCTCTACACATGCATATATTTCGCAGACTCGCAGGCAATATCCTTTTTAAAATTTTCTTGGCGATCCTAGCTCTAAGCTTCGTTTTCTTCGGCGTGAGCGGATTTATTTTAGGAAATCCTAACTCTTGGGTAGTTAAAGTTGGCAATACGACTGTCGGCTTAAACACTTTTAATAAAAGCATGCAAAATGAGCGTGAAAGAATTTTAGCAGCGAATAAAAGTGAAGAAGCCATGAAATATCTGGATTCCGACCAATTTAAATCTGACGTTTTAGGTCGCACCGTAAACCGCATAATGATTGAAAAACTTCATGATGATTTTGGCATTGAAGCAAGTAGAAAACTGATTCTCGAAATGGTTGCCAAAGATTCAAACTTCAAAAATAAAGAAGGAAAATTTGATCGCGAAGCTTTCAAGAAATTTTTAGCTAAAAACGGCTTGAATGAAGAAAAATATGTCAGCGAAGTTGCCAACGACATCACCGCGACAATGATTATTCAAACCATGTCAATGGCGGCTCCAATCAATTATGCGATGCTTTTGGAAGAAGAAAATTTTAAACAAGAAAAACGTATTGCCGATGTAATTACAATTTCTGATAAAGATGTAAAAACTTCTGAAAAAACAACTGACGAAGAAGTGCAAAAATATTTCGAAAAAAACAAACAAAAATACGCCGTTCCTGAGTTAAGAAAAGTTTCTTACTTACATTTTTCTAAAAAAGATTTCGCTAAAGATTTACAAATTAGCGAAGCCGAACTTTTGGCTGAATATGAAAAAAACAAAGATGCTTTCATCAAACCAGAAAACAGAAATTTCTACCAAGTTCTTTTTGAAAAAGAAGATGATGCTAAAGAATTTGCTAAAAAACTCGGCGCAGCAGATAAATCAAAGCTTCAAGCTGAATTTGTTAAACTTGCCAAAGAAACTTTAAAGAAAGATTTAAAGGCGATTACTTTAAATAATTTTACCAAAAAAGATTTAATTCCAGAACTTGCCGAACCAACTTTTAAAATGGCGGTTAACGAATATAGCGCTCCACTTCCAAGCCCACTTGGCTATCACATTTTCTTGTTGAATGAAATCAAACCATCTCAACCAATGGCTTTTGCTGATGTTAAAACCAGCTTGAAACAAAAAATGTTGGAAGGAAGAGAAGATAAAATTTTGCAATCAAAAATTACTGAAATTGATGATGCTCTTTTAACTTCAAATTCTCTTGCTGATATCGCTAAAAAATTCAATCTTGGCGTGGTTGCGCCAGCGGTTACAATTAATCAACAAGGCCAAAATGGCAAAGGCGTTGAAGTTAATGAAACCAGAGGTTTTGCTGATTTTGCTAATAATAGTTTTGCTTTAAAAAAAGGACAGGTTTCTAAAGTTTTCTACGCTCAAAATTCAGAAGGATTTTACGTTTTACAACTTGAAGAAATTAATGCTGCTCATGAAAGAGATTTGCCGGAAGTTAAAACTTTAATTACTGAAGAATTAAACGCAGTTAAGAAGCAGGAAGCCTTGCTGATTTTGGCTAAAAAAATTGATGAAGAAATTAAAGCAACTCCTTCGCAAGTTGCTTCAATTGTGACTAAATACAAATTGAAACTAGAAAAAAATCGTGAGTTCCCACGCGTTTTCTACATCAATTTCCAAGGTCGTCAAATTCCTTATCAAAATAAATTTTTGGATGATTTATTCGGCATGAAAATCGGCCAAGTAACTGACGCTTTCCCAAGCGGATCTTCAGAGATCATGATTGGAATTTTACGCGAAATTAAAAAACCAACTACTGATTCTAATCAACTTACAGCAGTCAAACAAAAAGCTGCCGAAGATTTCAGATCTGAACTTTTACAAGAATTTAACACTTATTTGCTCAAAGAAAATCCAGTTAAAGTTAATGAAAAACTTTTAGGCAAAAAAGAAGAAGCGGCAAAATAAATGAGTTATAATTTCAGCAAAGATGAGTTTTTAAATGAATTAAATAAAACGGGATCAACCGTTTTATTTAAGAAAATTCCTGCTGATACAATCACGCCAGTTCTGGCTTCATTAAAAGTTGCGCAAGCTTTTCCTAGTCATCATTTTCTTTTTGAATCGGCAGAAAACGGCAATAACAAAGGCCGTTTTTCTGTGCTTGGATTTATGCCAGATTTAGCGTGGAAATGTGTTGGTGAAAAATCTTTCATCAATTCCGATTTTGCAGAAAATCCTCAAAATTTTGTGCAAGAAAATGGTGAGGTTTTAAGCAATTTCCGTCAGCTGATAAAAAAATCTCACATCGATTGGAGCCATTTAAATTATGGCACAGCGGCGCTTCCTGCAATGTGCGGCGGAATTTTTGGATTTCTAGGTTACGACATGGTTCGCCTGATGGAAAAAATTTCCAATCGCGGTTTAAAAGATGAGTTAAATATTCCTGACAGTATTTTCATCCGCCCACAAATTATCTTGGTATTTGATAATCTTTTTGACTGCGTTTTAATTTGTGCGCCGACTTTTTCAAAACAAAGTTACGAAGATGTTGAGGCGCGAATTGCTTTAGCTGAAAAAATCTTGATGAAACCTTATGTTTCTAGTTCAAAAACCGTTGCTGCCGATTTTAATTTCGCCTCAAATTATAGCGAAAAAGAATATTGCGACGCAGTTGAACATTCTAAAAAATATATCGCTGACGGCGATATTTTTCAGGTTTTACCTTCGCAAAGATTTACTTCTAATTTCAATTCTGACATTTCTGAATTTGCTTTTTATCGCGCTTTGCGTTCAGTAAATCCTTCGCCATTTTTGTTTTATTTAAAGTTTGATGATTTCGCTTTAGCCGGCTCCAGCCCTGAAATCATGGTGTCGCTCAAAGATAAAAAAGTTACGGTGCGACCTTTGGCCGGAACGCGCAAAAGAGGTAAAAACCCAGAAGAAGATAAAAGAATTGCCGCTGAACTTTTAAATGATGAAAAAGAAATCGCCGAACATTTAATGCTTATCGATCTAGGCCGCCACGATGCCGGACGCGTTTCTAAAGAAGGTTCTGTGGTTGTGACTGAAAAAATGGTGATCGAACATTATTCGCATGTAATGCATATTTCTTCTAATGTTGAGGGAATTTTGCGCGATAATCTTGATGCTTTGGATGCTTTGATTTCAGGCTTTCCCGCTGGAACCGTGAGTGGTGCTCCCAAAATTCGCGCTATGGAAATCATTGAAGAAATTGAAAAAGTTAAACGCAGTTTTTATGCTGGATGTGTTGGCTATTTTGCCAGTAATGGCGATATGGAAACCTGCATTACACTTAGATCAGCCTTGATTAAAGATGGTAAAATTTATCTGCAAGCTGGTGCCGGCGTTGTGTTTGATTCAGATCCAAAATCGGAATATCAGGAATGTATCAATAAGGCTCAGGCTTTAATAAAGGCTTGCGAAAGAATTTCTGAGTTTGTTTAGATATAGCATACTAACCTAATTTTGCATATTTATAACAAAGAATTTTTGGTAAAAATATGCAAAATTAGGTTAGTATGCTATAGATTCCCCGCTTTCAATCAAGTTTATAAATTATAATCAACGAGGTATTTATGAAGTTCGCACTACTCCTTTCCACCCTTCTTCTAACCACTACTGCCGCATATAGCGCCAGCAGTGTTTTTTCTGTTAAAAGTACCGACATTAAAGATGCTTCAACCATCACCAATGATTACATTTATAACGGTTTTGGCTGCACGGGAAATAATCACTCTCCGCAAATTAGCTGGAAAGATGCGCCAAAAGAAACCAAAAGTTTTGCCATTACAGTTTATGATCCTGATGCTCCAACCGGAATGTGACTTAACTTAAACAAAAATAACTATGACAAAATACAACTCAAAAAACGAAAGAATTAAGAAAGAATTTTATGATTATTTAAAGGAATCAAAAGGCAGGAATTTTAAAACTTTAGATCAAGTTAGAAACTCAATTTTTCGCTTTGAAGAATACACAAAACTTAAAGATTTTGCCACCTTTAAAAAAGAACAGGCAGTTGGGTTTTAAAAAACATTTAACCAAACAAAAAACTAAAAGAACGAAGCAAGAAATGAGTAAGGCAACTTTGCTTCATGTCATAACCAACTTAAAACAATTTTTTATTTGGCTGCGCGACCAAAAAGGTTATGAAAAAATCAAGCTCACAGAAATTGATTATTTCAATATGTCAGAAAACGATATTGCCATTGCTAAGGGCAAGAAATTTAAGAATTACCCTACCCTTGAGCAAATTAGAAAAGTTGTTTTAAGCCTACCACACGAAACAGAAATTGAAAAACGAGACAGAGCCTTGATTGCCTTTACAATCATCACAGGAGCGCGAGATGCAGCAATTGCAACACTAAAAATAAAGCATGTTGATATTTACCACAAATCAGTCAGCCAAGACCCCAAAGACGGTGTTAAAACCAAATTTGGAAAGTTGATTTGCACCAAGTTTTTTCCTGTTGGCAACGATATTGAACAGATTGTTATTGATTGGGTTAAATTTTTAAGAGAAGAAAAACTTTACAGCGACAATGACCCGCTTTTTCCACGAACCAAATTAGCTCATAACAAAGATTTTTGTTTTGAGGCGCAAGGCTTAGAGCCAACTAGCTGGAAAAGTACAACACAGATTAGAGAAATATTTAAAAATTCTTTTGCAAAATGTCAGCTTCCTTATTACAATCCTCACTCGTTTAGAGACACGCTAAGCATGCTTGGTAAAAAAACTTGCACGCTTGAGCAATATCAGGCTTGGAGCCAGAATTTAGGACATAGTAAAATGAGCACCACGCTTGATGAATATGGAAATATCAGCACGCATAGGCAGTTTGAGTTGATTGAGGGGATGGTTAGCAATTAAGACAAATTTTTAACCAAAAACAAAGCTAATTTATAAAAATTTACAAGATTAAAATGGCAAAAAAGGATTATTCAAAACTTAACAAAGAAGAGCTTTTGGAGGTGATTAAAAACCTTGAAAGCAAGAAAAAATATGGGCTGGTGTGGGATGAGGAAAAAGTGCCAGAAAAGGTGGTGGTTGATTGCCAGCACCAATTACCAGTTTTAAAAGAGGTGAAGGATAAAGAAATTATCACCGATCCAAGCCAACCAACTCACATTTTAATTGAAGGTGATAATTATCACGCTTTGTCGGTTTTAAACTACACCCACAAAGGCAAAATTGATCTTATTTATATTGACCCACCCTACAACACAGGCAATAAAGATTTTGTCTATAATGATTGCTATGTAGAAAAAGAAGATACTTGGCGGCACAGCAAATGGCTAAATTTTATGAGTAAAAGGCTGGAACTTGCCAAAGAACTTTTGACTGAAAAAGGGGTTATTTTTATTTCTATTGATGAACACGAATATGCAAATCTAAAAATTATTTGTGATGGGTTGTTTGGAGAGCTAAATATTGATACGCTAATATGGAGAAAAAATGGCAAACAAGGTAATACTAAAAAGATAAATCGTATTAAAAATACTCACGAATATATTTTAGTTGCATATAAAAATAAAAATAAAACTTTTTTTGGAAAAGTTAAATTATTGCCAAATTGGAAAGGGAAAAAGACCAACCCAGACAAAGACCTGAGAGGAAATTGGGAATCGGGAGTTATTTGCAGAGATGAAGAAAATTCAAATACAAAATCAGAAAATTATTATGTGGTAAGATTGCCAAGTGGCAGAGAACTCAAAAGAGAATTTTATTTTAAAAAAGACCAATTTAATGAATATTTAAAAGAAAATAAAATTTATTTTCCAAAAGATGGGGATGGAATTCCAAGACTTAAAATCTTTGAAAAAGAAGAGCAAGAATATTATTTTGATTCCATAATTGACGAAATGGGAACATTCACCGACGCAAAACAAGAAATCGCAAATATTTTAGGTAATACTGATGTTTTCGACACTCCAAAACCTAAAAAATTAATAAAAGAAATATGCAGAGTCTCTACAAAAAAAGACTCCATTATTTTAGACTTTTTTGCAGGTTCTGGCACATCTGCAATTTCAGTTTTTGAATTGAATCAAGAAGATTTTGGCAATAGGAAGGTAATAGTATGCACAAACAATGAAAATAATAATGGCAATGGAAAAATTGCTGAGGATATTTGTTTTCCCAGAATCAAAAAATCAATAAATGGCTACAACAACCTTAAAGAAGAACAAATTGAAGGCTTAGGTGGCAACCTAAAATACTTCAAAACCGCCTTCGTTAAAAACCGCCCCAACAAAGACCAGCTAAAAATTGAAATCACCAAGCAATGCACCGAGATGCTTTGTTTGAAAGAAGGGATTTTTAACCTTAAACATACAACTCAAAATTATAAAATTTTTGAGCAAGGCGATAAATATATGGCGGTTTATTACGATTTTGCCAATGAATCGCTGGATGAGCTAAAAAAGCAGATGAATGCTTTAAAAGGTGAGAAGGTTTTGTATTGTTTTACCTTGTTGGAAAAGTTGGAAACAATGAATTTTAAAGGCTGGAAAGATATTAAGCTTGAGCCAATCCCACAAAAGATTTTAGAGCTTTATTTAGAAATATTTAAAAATTAAAAAAATGATTTTAGAAGATAAAAAATATCAAGAAATTGCCATCGACAACCTTATTTTGTCGGTTGTTGATCTTTTGCAAAAAGACACCAAAGACAAAGTTTGTATTTTTCAAAGCCCAACAGGAAGCGGCAAAACCGTGATGGTTGCCAAATTTATTGAAGCTCTAATTGCTGAAAACCCTGATTTAGATTTTTGTTTTTTGTGGATAAGTATTGGTAAAGGTGAGCTTCATAAACAAAGCAAAAAATCATTGGAAAAGATTTTTAATGGATCACCAAATTGTGTTTTGCTTGAACAAGAATTTTTTGGAAGCAGAACCCATATTAAAAAAAGCGAGGTGGTGGTTGGTAATTGGGAAAAGCTCCGCAATAAGGATAAAGAAACTGGCGAATGGAAAAACAAGCTAATGAAAGATGGTGAGATGGTTAGTTTTATTGAGGTTTTAGAAAAAACTAAGGAGCTTCGCAAAATCATTTTGATTATTGATGAAAGCCATTATGCCAGCGACACCCAAAGAACTGGGGAATTAAGAGAAATTGTCAATGCCGATGTGACGCTTGAAATGAGTGCTACGCCAAAAATCCAACCATCGCCGCAAGATATTGCCAGAGGAAATGCAAAATTTATTTTTGTTGATCCAAAAGATGTTATTGAACAGGGGATGATCAAAAAAGAAATTATCATTAATCAAGACCTTGAAAAATTGGTTGATGACGAAAAAACCTCGCAAGATATTATTATGGAAGCGGCTTATAATAAAAGGCTGGAGCTTAAAGAGGCTTATAAAAAAGCAGGGTCGGATATTAACCCGCTTTGTTTGATTCAATTGCCAAATGCAGAAGCTGGGCAAGCCAAGAAGGAAATTATTGAGGCGTTTTTGGCTAATAAGGGAATAACAGAAAAGAACGGAAAATTGGCTATTTGGCTTAGTGAGGAAAAGTCGGATGGTTTAGAGCAAATTTCTGATTTTGAAAGTGAGGTTGATTTTTTACTTTTTAAACAAGCAATTGATACGGGCTGGGATTGTCCTAGAGCTCATATTTTGGTAAAACTTAGGGATATTCAAAGCTATACTTTTGAGGTGCAAACCGTTGGTAGAATTTTGCGAATGCCCGAGCAAATGCACTATGA
This sequence comes from uncultured Alphaproteobacteria bacterium, assembly GCA_903937405.1. Lineage (GTDB taxonomy): Bacteria > Pseudomonadota > Alphaproteobacteria > Rickettsiales > UBA1997 > UBA2645. Next base: position 17,245 of record CAIZZE010000047.1, read on the forward strand.
AGATGAAAATTTAAACACAGGTTTTATTTTTACTAATCTTCAAAAAATTACCGTTCAAAAAGAAGACTACAACCCCAACATAATCAAGCATTTAAAAGCCACTAGAGGCAATATTTATAAACCTCTAGCACTTTCATCATATTATAAAAGCCGTGTTGATTTTGGCGATCTTACCCTTAGCTTTGGCAAAACTTTAGACAAAGTCTTTTGTGAAGGCTTTGGGATTGAAACAAACCCATTGATGATTAACACGGTAGAAAATGGTGAGAAGCTTAAAAAACAAGGCTTAACGATAGATTTTGGGGCTTATAAAGAAGGTTTGATTATTGACAAAAAAATTGACGGTAAAAATTTTGATGAAATTGAAGGTGATATTGTTAATGATGGCGAGTTGCTTGATATTCAACTGGCAGGCAATGATTTGCTCGATAAATTCAAAGAAATAATCAAAGAAAACCTAAATGGCTTTGCTCCAAAGCGTTCTATTCCAACAGCTAGAGAAGCAATTTATTTGTGGTTTAGAAAATATTTAGGAATTGATTTTTATGATGACGGATTAATTAAAATCCAAAATCTATTTTTACACCCAAAAAATATTGCCAAATTTAGCCAACTTTTAAGCAAGGCGACTGGCGATTATAAGCCAATTAAAAAAGAGGAAGTAAAAGCAAAGATTGAAGAAACAATTTATGACTTCGATATTAAAAAAGAGGAGTTTTTTAATCAATATAGCGATGAAAAACTAGATTATAAACTTTGCATTTATAACCCTTGCTACTTATCAAAGGAGCGATTAACGCCAGAAAGGGAGTTTGAAAAACATTTAGAAACTAGAGCTAGTCAAATTGATTGGTGGTTTAAAAATGGATCAAATAAAAAAGATTTTCTGGGTATTAAATATGAAGAAGATGATTTGCCACAAACATTTTATCCCGACTACATAGTTCAATTAAAATCTGGTAAAGTCTTTATTGGCGACACAAAGGCTGGAAGCTCTACAAAAGAAGCGAAATTGAAGGCAGAAGCATTGCAAAGCTACATTAAAAATCAAAACTCAAAAGGCAAAAACTTGGTTGGCGGCATTATTATTCAAGACGGCACAAAAAAATGGAGAGTTAGCCAGCAAGATGCTTTTAAATATGATAAAAACGATTTAAGGGATTGGGTTTATTTTGATGATATAAAATAAATCTTGGGGGCATAATTGGGGGCATATTAAATTTTCTAACCTCGCCCGATCAAGTAAAAATAAGCTCCCTACCCCTATAATGTGGCTGCCGTCACACCTGCGAACTACAAACAATTACCAACAGATTTTGGCTTAACTAACAAAGCCAAATTAAAAGATGAAATCGTTCAAATCCGCAACGATTTCGGCATCTTTAAATTCGGCGGCCCTTGCCCACCAATTGGCGATAAACCGCACCGTTATATTTTCACTGTTTTTGCCTTAAGCACTGAAAAATTAGAAATAGAAGAATCAGCAACTCCAGCAAATGCCGGTTTCATGATTAATAAATACACTTTGGCAAAAACAAGTTTTGAAGCTACTTACGGAAGATAATAAAAGGTTGTTATCTAATCTGGTCATCAACATAGAATCCGAGTGGAACGCATTTTGAACAATTTTTCCACTCGGTATTTAATGATGTATTAAATCACTAATAGATCCCAAAAAAAGTTCAGGATGAATATGTGGTGGGAGAAAAAGTTTGAAAACTAAAATTTATAAACAATTTTAACCTTTCTACAAATATCATCTTTTTTAAGTCATGAAAAACAAAATCTCCGCCTTCACCCTAATCGAGTTATCCGCCGTCATCGTAATCATCGGAATCCTAATCGCCGGCTTAATGGGAGCAACAGGTTTAGTAAAAAAATCCAAAATCGCGGCTGCTCAAAGTTTAACCAAAGCTTCTCCCATTGCAGGTATAACCGACAACGCCCTTTGGTTAGAAAGTAGTGCTGAATCTAGTTTTAAGGACACTGAAACTTCTACTGGCGATGCAGTAACAACTTGGTATGATCAAAAAAACGCTGC
>CAIZZE010000048.1 GCA_903937405.1 uncultured Alphaproteobacteria bacterium
CTATTTCAGTTTGTTTCTTACCTTGTCTAATCAGGTTTATTACTTTTTTTCTTAAGTCGTTTGAATAAGGAATTGCCATAGTTTTTAGTCCATCGTAAAAACTTGATTGTGGTATGCAAGGTTAATTTAGTATGCTATAGAGTGGCTTGGGGAATGACTGGCAGAACTCCATATCTTTTAAATCTGGTCTGTTTGATGATGAATGGAAAAATTGAAAAAGATTTTACAGCTGGTTTGGGAAAATTAAAAATGATCTTGGAAAGTGAGACGGTGAAAGGTGACGAAGTGAAAAATGAAGAAACTGCAAATCAGCCTGCAGTTAAGGAATAGAAGGTTTTTTAATAAAAAAAGAGGCAGATTTTTTAAAAAAGTCTGTCTCTTTTTTTGGTTTAGAAGGTAACTAAAACATCACAAGGTGGATCAATCAAAAAGGTTTCTGCAACGTTTACTGACAACATTCTAGAAATTCCACTTCTTCCGTGAGTTCCAATAACCATTAACTGCGCCTTTGAATAAAGAACTTCCTTATTTAAAACATCAATTATCGAGCCATTTTCTAGTTTATTAGTAATTTTATAACTTTTCTTGCTGGCTTTAGAAAGATTCTTGATGACCTCTTTTAAAGTGTCATTCATTTCATTTTCACAATCTTTCTTATGTTCGTCTTCTAAAGCAGAATTAGAAGCTCCCATGATACCCAATAATGGCATATGATAACCGTGCATCAGAGTAAAATTAGCATCAGGGAATAAATTGAGTGCTAATTTTAAAGAGTTTTTAGAGTGAGAGTTGAAGTCAAATGCTACTAAGATTTTTTTATATTCAGATTCAGAGCGCTCTCTTACAACTAAAACAGGCTTCAGAGAGTTTTTTATAACTCTTTCTATCACGCTACCCATCATGGAATTGCCTTTATTTGTATGACGATGCAAGCCAATGACAACCATATCAGCTTTTATTTTTAAGGCAGTTTGAAGAATTTTTATATGAGGAATTCCTGTGGCAATTTCTATTTTGTAATCGACATTTTTGGTTTTCCCGTCGACCGCCTCAAATATTTCTTTTTTAGCCAACTTGCTTAAATCTTTGTGAAGGATTTCCGGACTATCCTCGTCAATCACATATAAAATTGTCAATTTTGCTTTATAATTTTTTGCTAAATTTAAAGCTCTTTGTAGAGCTCTGTCAGATCTAACCGATAAATCAGTGGCAATCAAAATACTTTTCATAATAAATTATAATAAAATTAAGAAGAAAAAATTTTAGAGATAGTTACTTATCGAAACTAAGAATTTGTGCTCTTAATTACCCAAAAAATCCTTCTTCCCAATCTCAATTCCATTATGTCTTAAAATTGCATAAGCTGTTGTGATGTGAAAAAAGATATTCGGTAAAATGTGGTTCAACAAATAAGGTAAACCGATAAAATTTTTCTCTTTTTCTCGTTGAATATAGCTAATTTTCAAGTCTTCTTTGCCGTTGATGTGCGCTGGTTTAATAGTTTTTAAAAACTCGATGGTTTTATTAATTCTGGTTTGAAGCTCGCCAAAAGTTTTTTCCACATCAGGATGGCTTGGAACTTCAATCTCGGCAAGTCTTGCTGCGCCTGCTTTGGCAGTGTCGCAGGCAATTTGTACTTGGCGTGAAAAAGGCAACATATCGGGAAATAAACGGGCATTGATGAAAATGCTTTCATCAATTTTTTTTGATTGTGCGTGTGATTCAGCTTTTGCCAAAATCGCAGAAAGATTTTCCAAGTTGTTAATGGAAAGAGGAATTAAAGCGTCATACATTGAGATGGTCATAAATTTAGTTTTGGTTGTTGAGGGAAAATTTTTGTTCTTTCTTAACGCCAATATGGAATAAGAAATCAGAATAGATCCTGAAACGAGTTCAGGATGACAGATCTTAGTAGATCTTCCCTTCAATGTCATCCTGAACTTGTTTCAGGATCTATACCAAAGTGAAAATAACTTTTCTATTCATATCTCAAAGCATCAATTGGCGCTAGATCAGAAGCTTTTCGCGCCGGATAAATTCCAAATAAAAGTCCGATAAAAACTGAAAAAGAAAAAGCCAATAACACTGAATTTATCGAAACCAAAGTATCCCAGCCCGCAAGTGTTGATAAAATTTTTGCACTTCCAGATCCCAAAACAATTCCCGCCAAACCGCCAACCACGCTGACAACAACTGATTCTGCTAAAAACTGCATTAAAATATCACGTTTTTTTGCGCCAATTGCTTTTCTTAAACCAATTTCTTTAGTGCGCTCGGTGACTGAAACTAACATGATATTCATGATGCCAATTCCGCCAACCAGCAGCGAAATTGCCGCAATTGAAGAAAGTAAAATTGACATTGTTTTGCTGCTTTCGGAAAGTGTTTCTTTCACATCAGCCATGTTGCGAATTTGAAAAGCATCTTTGCGTTGCGAAAAAGGCACGCGTTTTCGGGCATACATTAAATTCATGATTTTTTCTTGCATATCATCAATGCTTTCGGCGTTTTTGGCTTCAATATCGATTGAATCAACATATTCTTTGCCTAGCAAACGATGCATCGCAGTTAAAATTGGAATCACAATTACATCATCTTGATCTTGCCAGCCATTAGCGCCTTTTTGAGGTAAAATTCCGATGATCTGAAAATTAACTTTGTTGATTTTAATCATTTCGCCAATCGGGTTTTTATCACCGAATAATTCTGAAATCACAGTTTCGCCGATAACTGCAACTCTTGCGCGTTTGGAATTTTCTTCGTCAGTAATAAATCTTCCCACCAAAGGTTGAGCAGCGCGGATTCTGGCGTAAGGCGGCGAAGCGCCAATTATTTGGGTGCTCCAATTTTTATTTAAAAAAGTTACCTGACCGCGTCCATTAACGCTTGGTGAAACTTCTTTTACTTCTGAGAGTTCATTTTTTAAAGCTTTAGCATCTTCAAAATTAAGTCTGGTTGTAGCGCCGGCTTCTTGCGAAACCCCTGCAACGCGCACCGCTCCCGATCTTAAAACAATTAAATTTGAACCAAGTGAAGCTAGTTGTTTTTCAATTGCGCGTTGTGCGCCACTGCCAATTGCAAGTGTTGCAACAACTGCGGCAACGCCAATTAAAATTCCCAACATTGATAAACAGGTACGAACTTTATTGGCTAAAAGAGTTTTTAACCCTTGTCGGAAATATTCGACAACTTCTACGGTACTAAGTTTGGCTGCGGTTTCAATTTCAATTTCAGCTTTTTTGGCTTCACGTTTTTTAAAAGTTTTTTTCCTTTCGTCAGATTGAATTACGCCGTCGCGCATGCGGATTAGGCGATTAGCTTGCTCGCCAATTTCATCTTCGTGAGTGATTATTACAATCGTGATGCCTTGTTCATTTAAACCATGCAAAATTTTCATGATTTCTTTTTCGCTTACTGAATCAAGGTTTCCCGTCGGTTCATCAGCTAAAATCATTTTTGGTTTATTGATGAGTGATCGCGCTATTGCTACGCGCTGTTGTTGTCCGCCGGATAGTTCTTTTGGCTTGTGATCGGATCTGGTTCCTAAGCCGACATTTTTTAAAAGCTTATATTCGAATTTTTCTTCATTTTCATGTCCCGAATAAAGTAAAGGTAAAGCGACATTCTCTGCCGCAGACATGCGCGGGAGTAAATTAAACTGTTGAAAGATAAAACCAATTTCTTCGCGGCGTAAAACTGCTAAATCATCTTCGGAAAGTTGGGAAATTTCGCGGCCGTTTAATTTGTAAGAGCCAGAACTTGGAACGTCGAGAAGGCCGAGAACATTTGCCATTGTAGTTTTGCCCGAACCGGAAGGTCCCATAATTGCAACAAAATCACCATCTTCAATTGTGAGCGAAACGCCTCGGAGCGCGTGAACTGTTGTGTCGCCCATTTGATAAGTTTTGGTGACGTTTTTGATTTCGATCATGATTTGTTTTTGTTTTGAGATCGAGCGGACCCCGTCGTAAAGACGGGGTGACAATGTGGGAATAATCTACCAACGTTGTCACCTTCTTTACAGTGTAGTGAAAATCTCCCCACACCGTCACCCCGTCTTTACGACGGGGTCCACTCGATTTTGAATTCTACTTCAAACTACCGTTTCTTCCCACCACCGCGCGCTGGTGCGAAAGGGCTTGAGTCTGATTTACTTTTATCTCTTGGTTTTATTTGCGCGGAAAAAACTGTATCACCTTCATTTAAACCAGAAACCACTTCGGTTTTTTTGCCGTCGGTAATGCCAATTTCAATTTCTCTTTCAACTTGGTCGCCATCTTGCAAAACAATCACAGTTGATTTGCCATCCTGAATTTTCACCGCATCATTTGGCACGGTTAAAACATCATTTTTTCCATCCATAAAAAATTTTACATTCGCCGTCATTCCGCTTCTCATGAAAGACGGAATCTCTTTTGGCAAAACATCAACAATGTAAGTTGTAACATTGCTAACAGTGGTTGCTTCAAAAGCAATTTGGTCAACTTTAGCAGAAATTTTAGTTTCGGGATAAGCATCCAAAGTAATTTCCGCAGCTTGTTTTAACTTGATTGAAGCAATATCAGTTTCATCAACTTGCGCTTTAACAGTTAAGCGATCTGACATTACCAAAATTGCATCAGTCGTGGTAAAAGTTTGGCCATTTTCAATATTTTTTAAAACAATAGTGCCATCAATTGGCGCGATAATTGGAGTTGGGCGATAAATTTCTTCCCATTTTTTAACTTCTTCTTCGCCACTTGCTTGTGCTGAATCCAGCAATGTCGCTCTTTCAGCTGAACTCATCCAAGCTAAAATTTTCCCTTTTTTAACGTAATCACCTTCCTTGATTAAAATCTTTTCAACGCGACCGGGAATTGGCGCTTTAATTTCTAAGCGATTTTCCGGTTGCACAGTTCCGGTTGAAAGAATGGTGATTTCAATATTGCCGCGCTCAACTTTATTTTCGCGCAATTGCACATCGCTTTCGTTTTTTTGGAAATAATATTTTGCTCCAAATCCAGCACCAGCAATGATTAAAACGATCAATGCCAATATTTTTTTTGAAAGTAATTTTTCTTTAAGATTATTCACTAAAAACTCCTATACCTTGAATATTTTCCCACGCCGCTTCAGAAGTGACGCGGTCGCGCTGGATTTGTAAATAAGTGGTTTGACGGTTAATCAAGTCGCTTTCAATCACGTCCCAATCTTCAAAAGTAAGCAAACCATTATTATATTTATTACGTGCAATTTCGGCGCGCATTTGTGCTGCATCTTTAAAGCTGGCACTGACTTTTAATTTTGCCACATTTTCGATGTAAGAAGCATAATATTGTTTGAGATCAGCCAAAGCCTGACGATCAACAGTTTCACGATTATGCGCTGCGGCTGAACGGTTTTCGCTGGCGCTTATTGTTGAAAAATAATCTTTGCCGCCGGTGTAAAAGGGCAGGGAAATATTTAAACCAACTGACCAATAATCATTTTGTGGCAAATAAGTTGTGCCGCGTTGTCCGGAAAGCGCGGTTACATTTACAATTGGCAGAAAAGCCGATTCGGCAATGATAACGCCGGCTTGCGAGGCTTTTTCTTGTGCCGCAGCTTGCGCATGTTGTGGCATTTGTAAAACTATTTTTTCGAATTCAATATTTTTTGGAGGTGATTTAATTGTGATTGAATTTTTGATGTCGAATGGCGTGCAATCAATAAGTCCCATCGCTTTGCAAAGTTGGGCGCGGGCGGTGTTTTTTAAATTTTGTGCCTGTAAAAAATTATATTCCGCATCATCCAAATAAGCGCGCGCTAAAAGCAGCGAGCCTTTATTTTCCATGCCGCCTTTGAAACGTAAATCGACGATTTTTAAATTGTCGCGCCGTCTTTTAATAATTTCTTCGAGTAGTTTGGTGTAAGATTTGGCGTAAGTAAAACTGGAGAAGCTATTTTTTAAATCATAACTAATTTTAGCTTTAATGGTTGCAATATTTGCCCTTGCGACCATTGAGTTGGCTTTGGCTTGTTCGATTTTAGCCTGATCTTGAAATCCGTTAAAAATATTTTGACTGGCGCTGAGCGAAACGGTGTTTGTGGTGTAGAAAAATGAATTTGATGACGCAAGATTTCCTGCATTTGTATAGCTGCGGCCGGAATTGCTTGTTGCAGTTAATTGCGGAAAATAATTAGCGCGCGCCACACCTTCAAGCGCTTTCATCTGCTTTTCGGTGGCGATGGCAGATTGTAATTCGGCATTATTTTTGCGCGCAATTTCAACGCATTCTTCCCAAGTGTAAATTGTTTCATCAGCGCGAGAAATTTCGGCACAAAAAACTGCAGACAGAAAAATAACGGAGATGGGAAATAATAATCGGAAATTCATAAGATTTGTTTAGAGAGACTTTAGTAAGTAGATAAAAAATTCTGTAAGGCTCTGTTAACTTAAAAACTAATTTTTTTGAGCCTAATAATATAATATGACATGTAATCTTTTTCTAGTTCCGCCACAAGGATCAGTAAAAATATTATTATTTGCGCTAACTGTACAGGTTGTTTGATTAACACAGGCAGCAGAAACAACAGCCACGCTACTTGTAGCATTACAAGAAGCAACAGCGCAGGAATTTGGCGTGCCATAACTGGCAAAAGTAACTCCGGCCCAGGTTTTTCCTGCTGGAGCAGTCATGGTTAAAATGCCGTTTTCCGAAGCAGTAAAGCAGCTGCTGTCAGTAGGGTTGAGAGTGCATGATCCGCTAGTAATTGAAAAATTTCCTCCATAGCAGGTATAATTTACTGATCCTTTTGCCGGTGAAGTGCAACTTATTATGCCGGGTCCTGGAATTACAGTAGTGTCATTTATACCGGATTGACTTGTAACCGGGCAATCTTGCTGACAGCTTCCATTATATTGAGTATATCCAGTATTACAGCTTTCACAGTTTGTGCCAGTATATCCAGTTGCGCAACTGGTGCAGTTTGCGCCCGTATAATTGCCGCTACAAGAGCAGCTAGATCCGCTGTCTAAAGTGAAAGATCCGTCATCACAAATATAATTTATTGAGCCGGAATAATTAGCGACACTACAAGCAGTTGAGGTGCTGCCATGAAGAACGGAGATCTGATTTACTCCCGGAGTGGAGCTTATATCGCATGATTTTTTGCAAGTGCCATTTACTGAACTATAACCAGAATCGCAAATGTCACAACTAGCGCCAGTGTAACCTGTAGAGCATGTGTTACAAGTTATTCCTGTAAAACCGGTTGGACAAGGACAAACGCCGTTAACACAAGCGCCGTAATAAGTGGTATTAGAACATTGAAAAGTTGGTTTGCCAGTTATCGCTGAAACAATTGAAGGCGCACCGAACATAGCGGCGGTTCCAACACTAACTCCTACCAATAATCCCCAAGAAACTTTGCCGCTAAAAAAACCAATTCCAACTGACATGATCGCAAAAGCTGCGAAAACTTTACCAGCAGGACCAGAAACAATGTTTATCGCATTACACATTTCGCTGACAAAGGCATCGCTAGCTGACGCTTCAAAGGGAAAAATAAGTGCGGTTAGGAATAGAAATATTCGAAAGCGCGTCATTTGTAGATATAATTCATGTGTAAAAATATTTTTTCTATTTGAAGAGTAGGCGCTCTTTTATGCAATAAAAAGCACAAAATAGAAAAATGTTAGTACAATTAGGAAATTTGATTTAGAGAAAGGCTCTAATAAACAAAATTTAAAAATTCAGCATGATTACGCAAAAACCCACAATCGGATTTAGCGCAACTGGCTCGATTAATCGTTCAGATTTTGGCTTAAATTACGGTTTACCCGGAGTTGCAGATAAGGTGAATTTAGTGATTGAAGTTGAGGCGAATCGGGTGATTTAGCTAAGGCTTTCTAAGCTTTTTACAAGTCTGTCTTCATCTCAATTTCTGTACTCGAATCAATTGTCATATCGTTATAATATTGCAGAATCGTTTCCCCTTTGCCGTGATCGTTAAAATAAATATGGGAAGAAGAAACTATTCCTGACATTAAATTCCACGTTGGATCTACTTCAATCCATTTGCCATCAACAAAAATCATATTCCAGCTGTGACCTCGGCATTGGTCATATTCGCCGCAGGCTGCGCCATCAATTATCATTGAGGGAATTCCGGCTAAGCGTAATAATGCGTCGTAAAGTTTGGCATACTCTGTACATACACCAGAACGGCTTTGTACAATCGCTCTTAAATTTGGCAATTTGCCCAAATAATTCAAATCATAGCGAATATATTGATGAGTAAATTTTCCGATTTTAGCATAAAGTGGAAGCTTGTTATTAGCTGGATCTTGTTTAATTCTTTCCAACATTGGTACCAACAAACTTCTTTCTTCATTGATTACATTTACAAATTCTGCCGGATTTTTGGTAATGCGATTGCGGTAGATTTCACCAGTTAAAATATGGGCTTTATTTTCAATTAAAATTTCCGCCGCCTTGGTTTCGAAAGTAAGAGTTCTGCTATTATTGTCTGAAAATTGTTGGGTTGGAATTGGTCTTGAAAAACTGTTATAATTTTCAACTTTTTGGCGCGGCGATTGGAAATAAACCGGCATTTTTACGATGATTTTTTCCATCGATTTATCACCATTAATTTTGAGTTTAACATTAACATCCCAAGCCACTTGCGTCGGAGTTAATTTGATGATTTCTGCTACGCCGTTTTTAGGCACGATATTGCTGTATATATAGCTGTTGCCGTTTTTGGTGATGTTGGGATTGAGAGTCGCAGATTCAAAATAACCGGAATAGTTGATTACAACTTTAGAATTTGCGCCAGCAGCAAATGATGGAATATCGATTAATTCCTGACGCAAAAATTTGTTAATTTTTGGATAAGCCATTTCGTAGGTGAAATTAAGCATGATGTTTTCATTATTAACTTTTCCTTTGGGAAATTTTACGGTTAAAGTGTTGGCGTTAAAAGTGAAAGTCGCGGGGAAATTATCGCACAGAACTTTAGTGATTTTGATGTTTGGTTGAGTGCCAAATGAAATTGAAAATGAGTTTAAAATTCTTTCTTTCGGCAAATCGGTAACTCGGCCCAGAATTGAAATTTCAGAATTTCTGCCGGTGGAAGTGAGATCGATATTTTCATTCCAGTTTAAAATGGCAACGCGCGATGCAGCAAAGGCAGGCGAGGTGATGAAAAAAAGCAGGATTAAAGTCTTTAGAAAATTCATTTTGATTTATTTTATTGAGTTTCGCGCTAGAAGATCCTGAAACAAGTTCAGGATGACGGAGTTTGTTTTTAGTTCGAGTACCAACTTATCACATCGTCATCCTGAACTTGTTTCAGGATCTTCTAGCGCGAAACTAAAATAATAATCACAACCCAAACTTCCAATAAAAAAGCCGCAGACTCTTTTAAAAAAAAAGAATCTGCGGCTCAAATAAAACTTCTTTAAAAAAAATTATTTGCTCAATTTGGTGTTCACAACCAAATATCCGCGATATGCAGTTTGAGAATAATTTTTAGTATTCATCGCATGATAAATATCGCTCAAATTAACCCAAATCCAAGGATTTCTGTGTGCCGCAACATCAAGCATTAACACAGAATCTGATTTTTCATCATAAGCTGCAACTGGCGAAAAATGCCCGCCCATCAAGCTTTTATATGAGTGATCATAATTCAGGGTCAAAAATTCTTTGTCAGAATTTACAATTTCTTTCACAAGTTTTCTAAAGTCGTCAAGATTCTCGTCAGAATATTTTTTAACATTCACTAACTTTGATTTGACGCCGTGAATTTTTAACATTTTTTGCAATTCATCAATATCAAGACCACCACCAAAAGTGCCGTCTTGCTTGGTGATTTTCATTGAAATTGCTCTTCTGTCTAAAACTTTGTCAGTTTCGCTATTGAAGAAATTGCCTTCGTTAAATAAACGATATTGCAAAGGATATTTTTTATCACCAATCGCAATTGGCCATTCTTCAATCACCGGAAATGATTTATTATTTAATTCATAAATCGCCGATAGAACTACAGTTGCCGCAGCCTGACCGCATGCTGCTGGATTTGGTTGTGGCTTGAAATGATGCGCCAAACGGTAGAAATCACCTTTGAATGGAGTTCTTTCCAGGCGTTCAATACCTTCCTTGCTGTCCCAATTAATAACGGCAACTTTTTTACTATATTGGCTTTCCGGATATTTATCGTAATGGAAAGCCATGCTTTTGGTGATAGTTTCGCTATCAGCCGCGAAAGCTAGAGTGGCATTAGCGGCCATAAAAGTGGCGAGAGCTAATGTTTTGACAATTTTGAAATTCATAAAATTATTTTTGTTGGAGGAAGGAGTTGGTGAGATAGATATTTAATGATGAATCAAATAATATCCAGTGGTGAATGTTAAAATTTTTTAACTCTAGCGCCAATACTGAGTCATCCAGAAAAAATGGTTGAAAAAATATCATGACAGAATTTTGATTACCCTGAAATCAGGTCTAAATATTGATGGAGTAGAATGACCGGAAAATCTTGTTCAGGATTTTTCTTCAGAAATAACTTGGAAAATTTTTTAAATAATCCTCCACCAATTGCGAGTAAAATTTTAGCATGTCAAAATCAACAGAAATCCTTAAAGAAAAGGCTATAAAAACAATATTTAAAGCCGATTTTAATTTTGAAGAGAGCAGAAGAAAAATTGAGGAATTTTCAGGAAAATATCCAGTAATTGGAGAACATATTTTAGCATTAAAGAACGAGCTCACTTCAGAAGTTGCCGATCTTTTCGAGAATCCAGATAAATGTGCTTATTATTTTATTGGAGAAATTTTGGATGTTAATTCAGAGTTTATTTTTCCAATTAAAAAGAATAGAGAATTTAGAGATCCAATAGGAATTATTATTGGATCTGAAGAAGGCTCAACAGAAGATTTTTTCAAGGTCGTTTCTGAGTCATCAAGAATTGATAAAATTGGTTTGGATTTGCAACCAGATTTATCTTTTATCTGCAAAACAGAATATGCTAATGAGCTTTTAAAAACTCTTGTAGAACAAGTTGAAATAGAGTTGGAAGAGGTTGAGAAAAATAAAGCTCCTATTGAAGCAGAACTTAATGTTTCTTTGAAGGAAAAAATCGAAAAGGCATTAAAAGAAGTGCATTATCGGGAGAAAGATAATCTTAAAGAAAAAATGATTAAGGATGGAAACAAAGAAATTGCAGCCAAGGTAAGAGAAAATCCGGGATTGTAAAATAAAGATAGACAATTAAAACCCAAAACCAATATCAGCCTCAAATTGAATTGGTTCTATGAAAAATTGTAAATTTTGTCACTCTACAAACCTTGTGAAAAACGGTATCGTAAGAGAGTCGCAAAGGCATCTTTGCAAAG
>CAIZZE010000049.1 GCA_903937405.1 uncultured Alphaproteobacteria bacterium
AGAATCCACCAACTTCCAAAAACCAATTCGTTTCAACTCAATTTTTGAACCTTCGTGAAGAAGGAAATTGGCCTAAGAAATAGAGAAAAATTGAACGACTTTTTGTGTGGATTTTTTTCTAATGACGGATTTGGGTTTAAATTTATTTTCAGCTTTCAGAAACGCTTGCTGTCTTTGAGTTTTTTTATTTTTGTTTGGATCGAGACCGCGAGAAAGTAGATCTCTAATTTCATCTCTCATTTTTCGAGCATCAGCCAATGACACAAATCCTGTTCTATCACCATATTTTCCAAGTGTAACAGTATTATTTTTTCCGCTTAATTGATAAGGGTACAGCCAAACTTTCGTGCCACTTGGTCTTACCAACAGTCTTAAATTTCCATCATCAAACAAAAAGTAATTTTTATCTTTTGGTTTTGCTTCCCTAATTTCCCGATCAGAAAGTTTGCGATAAATTTTTGGCATTTTTCTGCGTAATTTGATTTTTAGTCATTTTACACATCATTTATACATGAAAAAAAATAGACCTTAACAATTCTTATTGGATTTTATTGGACTAATTTGTAATCAAAAGATGCGTTAGAACCAATAGAATCATAGCTTGGGAAGGTTTTAAATGGAACTAAAATTTCTTCTTATGTACAGTTTTTGTACATGGGTTTGTACATGGAAAATTTTTGGATTCAGGCGAATTTTGCTGGATTTCTTTGGACAGGAGAAATGGGGGGAAGCCGCGTGTGTGTAGCTCTATCGGACTTTAATGGATTTCTTTGAAAGTGGAAATGGTTGCGGGGGCTGGATTTGAACCAACGACCTTCAGGTTATGAGCCTGACAAGCTACCGGGCTGCTCTACCCCGCGGTAAGTGAAGAGAAAAGCTGAAGGGAAAACTTTTCTTCTAAAAGAAGAGGGGCGCACCTTAGAAAGGGTGAAACTAAATGCAAGTTACAAAATCGATTCAACGTCAATTATTTTTTCGATGCGGCGCAGCTTTGATACATCAGTCTCGTCGAGAAAATAATTTTGTGGTAATTCGATTTTAATAATTTTTTTATCGGCGGCGACAACCAAAAAAACTTTGGTAAATTTTTCGTTGTTAATTGGTGCGGGGTATTGGGAGAGAAAAGATTTTATGCTGAAAAGTGGATCGCGATTTTTGATGATTATTTCAACTTTTGACAAAACTTTTTTTACAATTACTGGTTCATTTTGTTGTTGCAAAACTTGCGCTTTAGGCTCGTAAGATGGAGCAGGGCGTTGATTGTAACCGCCACCGTTATTATTGGCATTGCGATTATAATTATTGCGCGCGGGTTGTTTTTTTATGTCTTCAAAATCCTTATCTTGGGCTTTGGTATTTTGAATAAATTCTTCGAGTTTTTTTACTTCACGAATCAAAATTCTAACGCCGCCATCATCTTTTTTAATTAGGCATTCAAGCGAGATAACGCTGCCATCAATTAAAATATCGCGGGCGGAAGTGATTAAAGATTCATCAAAAATCATCGCTTCAAAAATTCCGTAAGGATCGGAAATTGTCATGTAAGCGAAACGTCCGCGCGGACCGGAGCGGTGCTTACTTCCGGCGACAACGCCCGCCATTTTTACTAAATTTCCATCTTCAAGTTCATCGCGTTCGAGTTTGTCGGAAAAAATTACGCCGCGTTTTTTTAATTCAGAAACATTGTCATCCAGCGGATGTTCATTGAGAAAATATCCAAAGGCTTCAAATTCTTTTTGCAGGCGTTCGATTTTTGTCCAGTCTTCAGTTTTCTTTAATTCTGGTTTGGCATTGGCTTCTGGAAGGCTGCCAAATAAGCTCATTTGGTTAGAATTTACAGCTTCAGTTTTTTGAGCAGAGTAGGCGGAAAGTATTTCAAAAGATTCCGCAACTTGACGACGATTTTTTTGTAAGTCTTGAAATGCGCCAGCTTTGGCTAAGGCTTCGATTGATTTTTTATTAATTGAACGCGGATCGAGGCGTTCGGCAAAATCGTAAATATCTGCAAATTTTCCGTTGACTTCACGCTCTTTAATTGCAGTTTCCATCATTCCAAAACCAACGGCTTTAATAGCGCCAAGACCGAAGCGGATTGCGAATTTTTCTTGTGAATTTTGATGGTCTTGCGACATTTTTTTAAAAACGATATTTTTTAATTATGAAAAAAATTTCCAATAATTCCTACAAAAGAGCAAATATAACTTACTCGCACATTTATTTTGACGATGTTTTTAATGAGGAAGAAATTGCGCGCATTGTTGAATATTGCGAAAAACAGGAATTTCTAACTGCAACCGTTGGAAGCGATAGATCATTGAATGAAACGATACGAAAATCAAATGTAAATTTTCATAATCCAAATGAAGAAAATAATTGGATTTTTGAGCGCTTAAACTGGGCGATCGAAAAGATGAATGATGATTTTTATAATTTTGATTTGAATGGTTATGATTTTTTTCAATATTCGCAGTATAAAAGCTCGCAGCTGGGGAAATATGATTTGCATATTGATATGTTTATGGGCGATGAATTGCCGACAAGTACCACTGGAACCAGAAAATTATCTTTGACGTTTTTGTTGAGCGAGCCGGGCGTTGATTTTGAAGGCGGAGATTTTCAGATTGTGCTCGCACAAGAAAATCAAGCACAGACGATTGAGATGAAAAAAGGGCGGATTATTGCTTTTCCTTCATTTGTTTTGCATCGCGTTACTCCTGTTACGAAGGGAGAAAGAAAGTCGATTGTAGTTTGGGTTGAAGGGCCGAAGTTTAAGTAGGGAAGGTTGGGTAACACTACATATTCGCCAGATTTTATCATCTGAATTTTCCAACAGTAAAAATTTTAACCATTTATAAACTAATTTCCTGGCAAAATTCCCTGGTGATTTCTTGTCCATTTTTAGTAATTGTTAATATCGGATAGACTTCAGGATTATCTTCCTGAAATCCTTCCATAATTTCGTAAACAAAACTTCCATTTTTGAAATAATATGTCGAATTGTGCATGCTTCCTGCGGTGCTGACGATGCCTGTTAAAGCTATTTCTGGAGCAGAAGAAATACTCTGATCTTTTTTCCAAGAGAAATATTTAACTTTATCTTCTTTAAGAGCATGAATACGTATATGATGTTTTTTTGTTTGGCATTCTAGCACAATGGAGTCGTAGTTTTTTGCGCTTGGATGAATATTTGATTGATCTTTTACCTTTTTGGCCTTTGCCAGCGCAATTTGCTTAGAGGTATTTAAATTACTAATATCGACATCGACTCGATTGTTAGCTCTTTCAACCCACCAAAGGCTGCCGTCAAGCGCCATATATCCTCTCCATCCAGCTTCTTCAACAGTTGTAACTTTTAATATTAATTTAAGATTCTCTTCGTCAAAAAATTCATCATAATGATCAATAAATTCTTGGGAAGTTTTGATTTGTGATAATGGTTTTAGCCTATTTATTGGATAAGAAATTGTTTCTGCAACACGTTTTTTGTCACCACTTTTCAGCGCTGTGATAAAGAGGCAAAGAGACTGATTTGCTCTTTGTTATTCATTAATTGGCTGATTTTTTGAGCACTCATCTTTTACAACTTCAGCCATCGAATTTATTGACAGGAAGCAAAAATATAAAATCAAAATTAAATATTTCATAAGTTTTTAAAGAAGCCTTGATGTTGGAAATTATATTATACTAAAGGTTGTACAAATTAAGATTTTAGAACGTCTCTAAGCAATAAATAGCAAAACCAAAATTCCCAGCACAATTCTATAAACACCGAACGGAATAAAATTGTGGCGACTAACAAAAGTAATAAACCATTTTATTACCAAAATTGCTGAGAAAAATGCTGACAATAATCCAATCAAAATAAGTTCAACATTTGTTCCCGTAAGCTCAGAAGAATTTTTTAAAAGATCATAAAAACTCGCCGCAGCAATTGTTGGAATTGCTAAAAAGAAAGAAAATTCTGTTGCAGTTTTGCGGTTTAATCCCAACAAAAGCCCGCCAATAATAGTTGCGCCTGATCTTGAAATTCCGGGAATCATCGCCAGACATTGAAATAATCCGATGTAAAAAGCTGAGATCGGTTTGATATTATTAACATCATCAACTTCTGATTTTCTTGGTTTCCTCTCAACTAAAATCATGATTATACCGCCTAAAATTAAGCTGATTGCGATTACTAGATTTGAAAAAAGATATTCTTTAATTAATTTATGCAAAAGCACGCCAATTATGGCTGAAGGCAGGAAAGACAAAATCAGGTTTAGTGTGAATTTTTGTTGTTCTTTTTGTTTTAAATTACAAACAACTGTGAAAATTTTTTGACGATAAATTACGCAAATCGCAAGTATCGCGCCGAATTGAATTACGATTTCGAAGAGACTATTTTTGATGGTTTGAAAATCGATAAGGTAAGAAGAAATCAACAAGTGCGCTGTCGATGAAACGGGAATGAATTCTGTTAATCCTTCAACAATTCCAAGAAAAACAGCTTTAAATAAATCGGCAAAATGAAGCACTTTAAAAGAGAAGTAAAAAGATGGTACCTCCGATCCGAATCGAACGGACACGTCCCAAGGGACAATAGATTTTGAGTCTATCGCGTCTACCAATTCCGCCACAGAGGCATTTAAAAAATAATCTTTAAATGGGTAGTAGGTTTAATTTTTTCGATTTTTTGAAAGATCGTAAATATAAATAAACCTTAGAAGATGAACTGAATTTAAAACGTAGAAAAATAAAATCCTACTAAAGATCTGAGCTTTTTTTAAAAAAAGTTTTACCAAAAATTCTTCAAAAAATTTGGCCAAGAAATTTAAAGCTATTGCTAAAATTTCTTGACCAAACCCAAAGTAGAAAATCTAAAAAGTAAATTTTGGGAGGCGCACTTTAGCAAAAGTTAAAATAAAAAGTCAAAAACCTTTAACTAAAATATTATGAATCTGGTTAAATGACTTAGAGCTGCATATTCTCGGATTTAAATAATATAATTTAACATAATAATCATTATGTGGAATTAAGATTAAGGGTTTTTAAAGTTTTTTGAGGTTTTGGGTTTTTTTATTTTCAAAACTTATCTTCGCTCATTTTATCTTTTAATCGTAGCGGGATTAAAAACTTCGATCTTTAAATTTTTATCAAAGAATTTTATCAAAGAAGCCGATGAAATTTTTTTCGGCGAATAATTTCGGGTTTTTACCTGCCAAAAATGTTCAGCACGTTAGAAAACACTGAACAAAATTTTGCACAAATAGATTGGCTTGGGCTTTTATAGTCTTGTTCTGTTATTCCAATTTCCTCAAGAACTCGAGCCATTTTGCCCTTATCGCTAGGTTCAATGCCTTTTTTTAAAAGCAGAATCAAGATTTCTCTGGAATCTGATTCATTGTGACTTTGTGAATTGGTATTTATCTTTTTTAGGGCTGTTTCAAATAATTCGTCGCAAGTAACTTGCTGCGATGAATTATTTGATCTAGTCATTTCGATAGCAGCATTTGCGCCATAATAAGATGATGAAGCGGTTCGAGTTTCAAGCAAACCGATTCTTTCTTCATTGATTGGTCGAGTGCTTTTTCTAGAGCTTGGTTTTTGTTCGGACGAAGTTGTTAAATCTGACTTAGAAAAATTTTTTAAAATAATTTCAACAAATTTTAGAGAAGAATCTTCAACGGCTTTGGAAAAAGATTTTCTTAGTTTTTCTGCCGCAGCTTCTGGAGCATATTCTAAAGATTTTTTTACTAAATTAACTAAGGTTTCTTCCTCCATATTTCTTAAGCGAAAATCAGAAATATTAGTAAAAAAAGACTCAACAATTACCGCATTTGAATTTTCAGAAGACAGCATTTCTTCAACGATTTTACTGAATTTTTGATGTCCCAACAATAATTCTTCTTGTAATTCTTCTTGATCAGATTCCATTATATCAAGATTTTGGGACTTAAGAATAGTCGCCAAAGTTTTTGGCTCTTTTTTAAGGATGCAAAAAGTTAGTGCATCATCGATTAACTCTTCTCTAGTCGTTAAATTAGTTATAATAGCTCCTTCATCAATCAATCTAGATACCAAAAGATCGTAGCAATTATTACTTAGCGCATGAAAAAGAGCTGAGTTACCATCGCTATCATAATAAGGGTTATCAATAAAAAGTTTTTCATGTCTTACCTCAAGAACCTCTAGCAAGACTTCTAAATCTTCCAAACTTCCTTTGCGACATATCTCAAAAATATCGGTACCGCTACCTAGTTTCATCTTGTGAGAATCAATGGCAAAATCAATTTCTTTCTTTACCTCATAGAATTTATGGTTTACTGCATAAACTGCAAATACGTTCTGAACAATGTGGTTATTATGTTCTTTGGCGTGCTTACTGAGTTCTGATAATTGATCTTCAGTTACTTTGCCATCATTACTCCTCATCATAAGCTCTAGAGTTTTTACATGCCTATTCTCGATTGCAAGTTTTGCATTATGTAAAAAATTTTCAGTAATATCTGCGCCATTATCGATTAAAAATCGAACAGCTCCCAGATAAGATCCACCTTCAAGTGCATAGCTTAAAGCATTTTTGCCTTGATCATCTTTTTCATTTATTAGGCATTCTACCAATTTTAGCTCAGGATCAAATGCTTTTGATATCGTTTCGCAGTAACGTGATAAAAAGTCATAACCTTGTGTTTTTGCAGCAAATGCTACTGGATTTGGAGTGGAGCTAAAGCCTTTTTTAGGATCAAAACCGTAATCAATTAAAAGGGCGAAGGTGTGAGTAGATTTTTTACTAACAGCCAGATTTAGTAAAAGTTTGTGATCAGTGATTTTGTCGATTTCATTTCTATTATTATCGATTGTCTCAATCAGAAGCTCGTCATTATTTTTTATAATTGCATCTGAGATTATTTCGGAAAAATTTTCGCTTGCTGCCTGAAATTCTTGTTTGGACATTTGATTGATTTTATTTTAAAAAAATAAACCTGAGGTTGTGGAATCTTACCTAGATAAAATCTTTTTTTATCGGTACAAGCTTTTTTTATTTAAGATTAAAAAAGTAGAATTTTGTAATTTGACATCTTTTTCGCATTGTAGCTATTTCCTAAGTTTTGCAGCGGAGAATTAATGAAAAATTCCATTTGATAAGCCAGCATCTTCAGGTTGCGTGGGTAGTTGATTAAAATGAGGCTTGAGTCGCCATTTTTTTAATTTGTAAAATTTATTATTTAGATGAGTTCGACAAATCGATAACTATTGATTTGTCGTCATTTGATAAAACAGGAGCTGCTAAAGATTCTGGCGTTAAAATTTGAGCAGCTGGAGCAACTACAATTGGTTGTGAAGTTGGAACTGGAAAAACTGGTTTTTTTGGTTTTTTTTGTTTTACAACCTTCCCTGCTTCACCTTTACTAAATTTAAAAGATGAAGATTTTGAAGTTTCTTCTTTAGTTGCTTTTGCTGCCGGAGCAACAAATTGTTGAGCTGCAGCAGTTTTTGCAACTTCAGATTTATCGCCAGTTGGAGTTTTTAGTAGATAAATTGTTTGATTGTTTTTTTTAATTTGGTTGTTGGTTGCGGCATTTTTAAAAACTTCTGAATTAGCTGCTGCAGCTGGTGCTACGAGTTTATATCTAACCGCGCCATAATTTTTTGCACTACCTTGCTTCTCAATTGAAATCGCATTTGGATTTTTCTCGGTATAATCGTGAAGCGATTTTCCATCTTCAGCTGAAACTAATTTAAATCTTTTAGTTACAATTGCGGTAGAAGGAGATCTTTTAGCAATCATCGGAACTGCTTCTTTAAATTGCTGTGATTTACCATCTGCAGAAGAAAATTTAAAAATTCTTTGTGATTGTGCTGCAGTTAAACCGCTAGTATCAGATTCGATAAATGAACCCATTTTCACAACGCGATCAAGATAAGCTTCCAGAATAACTTGAGCTGGCTGATTTTCGCGATTTCTTGCGATAACAAAAGCCTCGGTCAATTGTTCTTTTAACAATCTTACATCCATCAGTTTGATGAAATTATATTTTTCAAACATTGAGCTTAAGCAGTCCGAACAGTCAGACATTGCAGCGTGAATAATTGCTGATTCACCTGATGAATTAATGCTGCTTGCTTGCGCGCCTTTAACTAAAAGTAAATCCACAATATCTTTGTCACCAGCCAAAGCGCCGCGCATTAGAGGAGTCCAGCCTTCATTATCAACGGCGTTTACATCAGCTTCATTTTCCACTAAAATTTTTACGATTTCAAAATTCTTTTCGCGGCAAGCCATATGTAAGGCGGTTGCACCACCGACATTTTTTTGATTTACCGTCGCCCTTCCCGCTTTGCTGAAAAATTTTACGCCGGTTATGTCATTGCTGGTAACTGCCGACATCAAAGCACTAACACCAACAAATTGATTATTTGAATTGTCGTAAAGCCCTTGAATTTGGGCGCGGATTGATTCGCTGCTGAAAAAAATTGTCAGAGCAACAGAAGAAATTCCAAGTAATAACAGGCTTTTTTTTCCAAAATTTTTCTTAGTCATTTTGTCAACTTTATATTCGTTATAAAAACTTATTTAGTATTAATTCCAGCGATTTTCTAACTCTTTAATCAAGGATTGATTACCTGGGTCGTAAGGTTTCTCAATCCAGGTTTTAGCACCATTTTGCAAAAGATATTTCACCACAATTTCTTTTTTGTGGCGATATGCAATTGAAAGCGCCGTAAATCCGTCATTATCCATCGCATTAACATCAACACCTTTGGAAACAAACAATTCAACCGCCGGCAAAAAGCCAACGCGAGATGCATGCATCAGGTAAGTTCTACCAAAAGCGTCAATATATTTGGGATCAGCCTTGTTATCGATTAATAGTTCGAGTGCTTTTATATCAAGCATTTCAATTGCAATATCAATCGGGGTATATCCAAGACCACTTGGCAGATTTGGATCAGCGCCTTTGGCAAGCACTGAAGCCATGATAGCCGGTTTTTGTAAAAGTACAGAATAAGTTAATATAGTGTCACCATTTTGGTTTCTTATGTTCGAATTTTCTACATCTTTATAAGCACTGTTGAAATATGAAACACTGCCAGAAGAAATGGCGTTAAATAAAACTTCGATTCTTTCTCGAATGGTTGGAACCAGAGGAATATGAAGATTATCCGCCGTGCGATAATGATTTAAAATTGGTGGTGCCGGCAATTCATCACTAATAAAACGATTAATTTCTTTCGGGCGCGGAACTATTTTTTGATCACTTTCATCAAAATCTTCATCCGATAATTGCGAAGAATTTTTCTCGATTTGAATTAAGTATTTCTCTCGCAAATCCTGAAGTTTTTTTAATTTTTCTTCACGTTTTTTTTCATTTAATTTCTTTTGTTTCTCTGCAGCCAGACGTTTTTTTAAACTTTGTTTTTTGGCGGAATTAATATATTTTTCAGTCTTGGATTTTTGGAATTTTTCCGGTGCAACAATGGTTTCTTCTTCAGGTTTATTAGATTTTTTATTTAAGAAATTTTGAATTTTGGAAATTGGACTCAGGCTCTGAACTTTATCAATAATCGCTCCAACTTTACTTGATTCAGCTGCTGGAACAATTGGATTTGATTCCGGATTCGCTTTAGCCGGAATTGTTGGAACCGGAATCACCGCTGGCAATTCCTTAACTTCCGGTTCTTTTGGTTTGTCAACTTTAACTTCAGGCGGATTTTTTATTGCTGGCTCTGCTACTTCCTGCTTTTGCGCTTCAGTTTTTTTATCAAGATCATCAAGCCCTAAAGATTCGACATCAATTTTAACTTTTTTAGGATCAAACGGCTCCAGTGCTGCTTTTATCGCCTTCAAATCTTCAGCCATTTCTTCCATACTTTGTGGAGTTTTGCTATTGTTAGTTCCTTGAGCAGCATGAAGCGACGAGCAAAAAACAAAGTAAATAATAATGAAAAATATCTGAAACATAATTGGGTTATTGCACCGGATCAAAACCACTTTTTTTTGAAAAAGGATGGCATTTAAGAATTCGAAATGTTCCTAAAGTTAAACCTTTAATCAACCCTTTTTTCTCAATTGCTTGAATCATGTAATTAGAACAAGTCGGAGAAAACCGGCATTTATGTTGGCCGAGTAAAGGTGAGAGAATTAAGCGATAAAGTTTGATTAGGGAAATAAAAAAAATTGTATAATATTTATTCATTGCTCATCTCCAGCCAATCATCTTCATTCAAAATTTCTAAACCAAGTTCATTCGCTTTTTTTAATTTTGATCCTGCTTCAGATCCAGCAACTATAAAATCAGTTTTGCTCGAAACTGAACCCACAACTTTCATTCCTAAATCTTCGGCTTTTTTCTTGGCTTCAGCACGAGTCATTTTTTCTAAAGTTCCGGTAAAAATTATCGACTTTCCGGCAAATTTTGAATCTGAATTTTTAATCACCGCATCTTCAATTTGTAGCTCATTTTCTAAATCCAAAACCATTTTTAAATTTCGCTCATCACGAAAATAATCCAAAACCGCCTGCGCCATTTTTTCGCCAATTCCATCAATTGCCACAAAAGTTTGATATTCTTCCTGATCTTGCGCCGACTCAAGTTTTGCAAGCTTTAACATCACTTCGATAAATTTTTTATAAGAAATAAAATGCTGCGCTAAAACTTTAGAAGTTGTTTCGCCAACATGACGAATTCCAATCGCGTAAATAAATTTTTCTAAAGAAATTTTGCGCTTTTGATTGATTGCCAAAAACAGATTTTCAATTGATTTTTCGCCCCAGCCCGGTTTTTCGTGAAGCGGATTTGCCGAATTTTTTTCATTTTCTTCGAGCCTAAAAATATCAACAAAACTTTTGATTCTGCCTTCAATAAAAAAATTCTCGATCTGTTTTTTTCCAAGTCCGGTAATGTCAAAAGCATCTTTAGAAACGAAATGTTTTAAAGTTTCTTTTAGCTGTGCTGCGCAAGATAAACCGCCATTGCAGCGCAAAATTACATCATCATCATTTTTAACAATTTCAAAACCGCAAACCGGACAATTTTTTGGAAAAGTAAAAGCAACTGAATCAGATTTTCTTTTGCTGAAGTCAACTTCTAAAACCTGTGGAATCACGTCACCAGCGCGTTGAATTAAAACTATATCGTGAATACGAATATCTTTGCGGGCAATTTCATCTTGATTATGAAGCGTTGCCCGCGAAACCACAACGCCACCGATATTCACCGAACGAAGCTCAGCAACTGGCGTGAGCGCGCCAGTTCTGCCAATTTGAATTATTATATTTTCAATTTCAGTTTTAGCTTTTTCGGCCATAAATTTATGAGCAATCGCCCAGCGCGGGCTTCGAGAGACAAATCCTAAACGCTCTTGCAGCGCAAAATCATTCACTTTGTAAACCATGCCATCGAGATCGTAATCAAATTGATAGCGCGAATCGGCGATTTCTTCATATAATTTTATCACATCATCAATATCAGAGCAAAGTCTGGAATGAGACTCATCTTTAAAACCAAATTCCTGCAATTTTTTGTGAAGTTGCAATTGTGAATTACAAATAAAATCATCGGAAAATTCACCAACCGCGTAAGCAAAATAACTTAATTTTCTTGAAGCTGTAATTGTTGGATCAAGTTGACGAAGCGAACCGGCTGCGGCGTTGCGAGGGTTAGCAAAAATTTTAGCACCCTGCTCTTCTTGTCTGATATTCAACTCTGCAAAATCTTTTTTACCCATATAAATTTCACCGCGAATTTCAAAAATTCTTGGTGGATTTGAGCTATTTAAAACCTGCGGAAAATCTGCAATTACTTTTATATTTTGCGTAACATCTTCGCCTTCAAAACCGTCGCCACGAGTTGCGGCGTGAATTAATTTACCATTTTCAAAGCGCGCTGAAAAAGAAAGTCCGTCGATTTTTACTTCGCAGAAAAGTTCAAGTTTGGGATTTGGCGCGCTGAATAAATCTTTAACTTCATCTTTTTTATCTAATCCCAAAAAGCGATTTACTCGATCGATAAAATCTGAAATATCTTCGCGAGTAAAGCCATTTGAAAGCGACAGCATTGGTTTTACATGGCGAATTTTGGAAAAATTATCTAAAGTTTTTCCGCCGATTTTTTCTTTTTGTTGGTCAAAAAATTGCGGATAATTTTGGCGATATTCTTCAAGTTTTTTTCTTAATTCATCATAGTCAGAATCTGAAATTAACGGCGCATCCATTGTGTGATAAGCCATGTCGTGTCTGGCTATTTCGGCTTTCAGATTTTCTATTTCGAGCAAAATTTTTTCCATTTTAAACTAAATTATCATCATTCACATTATTCAAACTTTTATAAGTTTTTTGGAGATCGAATTTTTTGAAATAAGCTTCGTCAATTGCATGAACAAAGACTTCGTTGTCTTTCATGCCAATACAAAAAAGCCCGGTTGTCATATTGAAACTCGACATTAAAAGCGCCGGATTAAAATGATTTTCTTCATTAAGTTTTATTACGCAAACCCTTGGATGAAGCGGTTCATTACTGATTGCTAATTTTACAACCAGTTTTACGGCGCTAAAAAAATTACGTAAAAAAGATTTAAAAAAATGGCGGTAAAAACCAAAGCTTAAATAAAGTAATTCACTTTTCTTTTCGATGATATTTATGCGGTAAGAAGCAATGCTGACAACGCCTGAAGCCAATATTCCAAAAAAAACGTAAAGCCATGAAATATTTCCACCCGCGACCATGAACATGATCCAAAGCGCGAAGAGAAATAAAAATAAGTTGAAAATGTTTAACATTTATCCTTTTTGATAGTTGTTATTTTGGACTTAAATCTCTCCAAATCGTCATCCTGAACTTGTTTCAGGATCTAGCGTCTTTTATATAGATCCTGAAACAAGTTCAGGATGACGGATGATTTAACAAATTCTCTTTAAAAAAATCCTCAAACACAATGAAAAAAATTCTGATTGTCCAAGCTGTTTTTTACGAAAAAATTTCTGCCATGCTTTTAGACGGCGCAATTAAAAAGTTGGAAGCTGCGGGCTATGAATATGAAATAGTGACTTTGTCCGGAGCCTTTGAAATTCCTGCTGCAATCGCCTTTGCCGAAACTAGAAAAAAATATGCCGGCTATGTTGCGCTCGGTTGTGTAATTCGCGGCGAAACTACACATTACGATTATGTTTGTCTCGAAAGCGCACGCGGTTTGAATGAATTAGCCTTTAAAGAAAAACTAGCAATTGGTTATGGAATTATTACTACTGAAAATGAAGCTCAAGCTATTGTAAGAGCTGATCCGAAGCAAAAAAATAAAGGTGGTTTTACAGCTGGTGTTTGTTTGGAAATGGTAAAATTGAAGGAAAGATTTTTGTAAAAAATAAATATTGAATCACCTAACGCAAAGAGATAGTTTTAGAAAATAAATTCATTTTCTTTTACAAAATCTATGCGCAAAAAAATTAAAAAAAACAAGAAGTCAATAATTGCTATTTGCTTCTTATTAGTAGCGGCGCTTTTTGTAGTATTAAAACCAAAATACAATCAAGCAAACGCAATGAAGGCAAGTGCAAATGTTGCAGAAGTAAATGTTGTCGCGGTTAAAAAACAAAAAATTCAACTCACGCAAGAATTGCCGGGACGCGTTGAGGCTCTGAGAATTTCAGAAGTTCGTCCGCAAGTTGATGGTATTATTAGAAAGGTAAAATTTGTTGAAGGTTCTTTTGTAAAAGAAGGCCAACAGCTTTACCAGATTGATCCCACAGTTTATAAAATTGCTCAACAAACTGCTGATGCTAATCTTAAAGCTTTGAAAGCGAAAAAAGAGCGTTATCAAAATCTGGTTGAACTTGATGCAGTTAGTAAACAAGAATATGATGATACGGTTGCCTCTTACGAATCAGCTAAAGCAACAGCAGCAGCAGCGCGAAATAATTTGGATTATACCAAAGTTATGGCACCAATTTCAGGATATATTGGCAAAACTAACATTACTGAAGGTCGCCTTGTAACTACAAACCAATCTGATGTTTTAACTACAATTACCCAACTTGATCCGGTTTATGTTGATATGGCGCAACCAACGCGCGACATGATTAAACTTGGAAACCAAAAAAAAATTAAAGTCACAGTTTTAACTGATGATCCAACTTATAAAAATAGCGGAACTCTAAAATTTTCAGAAGTTTTTGCTGATCAAAGCACAGATTCTGTGCGCCTTCGCGCCACTTTTTCGAATAAAGACGGCAAATTAATTCCGGGAATGTTTGTCACCGCTAAATTACATTTAAAACCAATTGAAGCAGTTATCGTTCCGCAAAGAGCCACAATGCGCACACCAGACGGAAATTTGCTAGTTTTCGTGATTAAAGAAGGAATTGCTAAAACCAGATCAATCAAAGCCGAACAAACATATAATGACAATTGGGTTGTTATCGAAGGCTTAGAAGATGGTGAAGTTGTGATTTTGGAAGGTTATCAAAAAATTGCTGACGGCGCAAAAGTAAATCCGGTGGAAGTAGTTGTGCCAAGCATCGAGGAGAAAAAATAAACATGTCTAATTTTTTTATTGATCGTCCAATATTTTCTTGGGTTCTTGCAATAATCATCATGCTTGCTGGTGGCTTATCGCTGCTTAAAATGCCGATTGAGCAATATCCAAATATTGCGCCACCTTCAGTTTCAATTTCAACTTCAATGCCCGGCGCTTCTGCCGAAACTCTGGAAAATAGTGTAACCCAAGTAATCGAACAAAGCCTTACTGGTATTGACTCTTTACGCTATTTTAACTCCACAAGTGATTCCGACGGCAACGTGATGATCACCCTCACCTTCGAGCCAAAAACCAATCCTGATATTGCCCAAGTTCAAGTACAAAATAAATTGCAAGCAGCAATGCCACTTCTGCCGCAAGAAGTTCAACAACAAGGTGTGCGGGTTTTAAAAGCTAACAATAACTTTTTGGTGGTGATCGGGCTTTATTCAGAAGATGATTCAACCAGCGAAAGCGTGCTTGGCGATATTTTATTAACTGATATTAAAGATAATATTTCACGCATTAACGGCGTTGGTAACGTAACTATTTTTGGCAATCCGCGCGCCATGAGAATTTGGCTTAACCCCAACAAACTTTTTGGTTACAGCATTACAACTGCAGATGTTATTGCCGCAATTAAAGCACAAAATGCCGATGTTTCTGCTGGACAACTTGGCGGACTTCCAGCGATGCAAGGCCAGCAATTAAACGCTACAATCACTTCCCAATCAAAATTAAAAACGGTTGATGATTTCAAAAAAATTATTTTACGCGTTAATAAAAATGGGGCGCAAGTTCGCTTAAAAGATGTCGCAAAAGTTGAGCTTGGTTCGCAAAGTTATAGCACCAGCGCGCGTTATAAAAGACATCCCGCATCGGGAATGGCGGTAATTTTAGCCAGCGGCGCCAACGCTTTGGACACAGCAGATGCCGTAAAATCAAAAATGAATGAACTAACTCAAAACCTGCCAAAAGGGGTGAAAGTGGTTTATCCATATGATTCAACACCATTCATTAAACTTTCAATTAAAGGTGTATTCGTAACTTTACTGGAAGCGATTTTCCTGGTGTTTTTAGTGATGTTACTTTTTTTACAAAACTTCCGCGCCACTTTAATTCCAACCATCGCCGTGCCTGTGGTTTTGCTTGGTGCATTCGCAATTTTATTTGCTTTAGGTTTTACGATCAACACTCTGACAATGTTTGCGATGGTTCTGGCAATTGGTTTGCTGGTTGATGATGCGATTGTCGTTGTTGAAAACGTAGAACGAATTATGAGTGAAGAAGGTCTGTCACCAATTGATGCTACGCGCAAATCAATGAAACAAATCACCGGCGCTTTGATTGGCATCGCTTTGGTTCTTTCTGCCGTATTCATTCCAATGGCATTTTTTGGCGGATCAGCAGGCGCGATTTATCGCCAGTTCTCCATCACTATCGTTTCTTCAATGATACTTTCAGTCTTGGTAGCATTAATTTTGTCCCCTTCACTTTGCGCCACAATTTTAACTCCAGTTAAAAAAGGTCACTCTTTAAATGAAAATAAATTTTTCAGCTTCTTCAACATTAAGCTTGATCTAGTAAGAAATTTTTATACCAACAGCGCTAATAAAATTATCGGCAAACTATTTCGCTTCTTCATGATTTATATTGTGATGCTTGGCGGTTTAGTATTTTTATTCATGCGCATGCCAACTTCATTTTTACCAACTGAAGATCAAGGCATGATGTATTTGATGATCAACGCTCCAAGTGGTTCTTCTCTAGAGCGCACAACTGAAAGTTTGAAAAAAGTTGAAAATTATTTCCTTGAAAAAGAAAAAGATAATATCGATCACTTATTCACCATTGCCGGGTTTAGCTTTGCCGGTCGCGGACAAAATGCCGGTTTCGGTTTCATCGGTTTAAAAGATTGGGACCTTCGCAAAAGACCGGATCAATCAGTTGCTGCAATTTCTGGTCGCGCCATGGGAGCGCTTTCAACTATGAAAGATGCTATGGTTTTCACTTTTTTCCCGCCGCCAATTCGCGAACTAGGAAATGCTTCCGGTTTTGATTTACAACTTTTGGATCGCGCCGGACTTGGCCACAACGCTTTAATGGGCGCAAGAAACCAACTGCTGGGCGCTTCTTCAAAAAATCCACTTTTGATCGGCGTTCGTCCCAATGGCTTAAACGACATGGCGCAATATAAAATTGATATCAATTTTGAAAAAGCCACAGCACTCGGAGTTTCAATTTCTGATATCAATCAAACTTTACAAACCGCTTGGGGTTCAACTTATGTTAATGATTTCCTCGATAAAGGCCGGATCAAAAAAGTTTATTTGCAATCTGACGCGCCATATCGCATGAATCCAACTGATATCACAAAATGGTATGTCAGAAATAAAGATGGCAAAATGGTTTCATTTGGCAGCTTTTCCACAGCCCGCTGGACTTTCGGTTCACCAAAATTAGAGCGTTTTAACGGAACTTCTTCAGTAAATATTCAGGGTGCCGCAATCCCCGGAGTCAGCACCGGAACTGCAATGAATGAAATGGAAAAAATGATCAAAACTCTTCCCGAAGGAATTGATTTTGCTTGGTCAGGAATTTCTTATGAAGAAAAAACTTCCGGCTCACAAACTTTAGGACTTTATATAATTTCTTTGATTGTGGTCTTTTTATCGCTCGCGGCGCTTTATGAAAGCTGGTCAATTCCGTTTTCAGTAATTTTAGTTGTACCTTTTGGAATTATCGGCGCTTTGATTTCTTCGCAAATTAGCGGCATGAGCAATGACGTTTATTTTCAGGTTGGTCTTTTAACTACAATTGGACTTTCAGCCAAGAATGCGATTCTAATTGTAGAATTTGCCAAAAGCCTTTACGACGAAGGTCACGACATGGTCGAAGCAACATTGATTGCAACCAAACTGCGTTTTCGCCCGATTATCATGACTTCAATGGCATTTATGCTTGGTATCACACCACTTGCAACTGCAACTGGCGCTGGTTCTGCAAGCCAAAGAGCAATTGGAATTGGCGTAATGGGCGGAATGTTCGCCGCTACATTTGTGGCAACTTTATTTGTGCCAATGTTTTTCGTTTTAGTGCAAAGACTTGCTAAAAAAACCGTAAGAAAAAAAGCCTAAATTTATGAAAACAAAAAACTTTCCAACTTTATTTGTAACTTTGGCAGCTTTCACTTCTTGCACTATGGCGCCAAAATATATCACTCCAAAAGCGCCAGTTTCATTTCAAGAAGAAAATAAAAATAAAGAAAAAATCACCAAAATTTCCTGGGATCAATATTTTGATACTCCCGATTTACAAAGAGTAATCAGGTTGGCGCTGGAAAATAATCGCGATTTGCGCATCGCCAATCTTAATATTGAAAATAGCAAAGCAGCTCATGCGATTGCCCGTTCTAATCTTTTTCCTACAATTAACGCCACAGCTTATACAACGCGCCAAGGAGTTCCAACAGCTTTTGCTGGCTTCACTCCCAAAAAACAATTTCGTGCTAACTTAAATAGCACTTCTTACGAAATTGATTTTTTTGGTAGATTACAAAGTTTAAAAAAAGCCGCTTTGGAAACTTTTTTAGCAACCGAACAAGCGCGCAACGTTACTAGAATTGCTTTAATCAGCGAAACCGCTAATTCTTATGCCCAGTTTTTACTTGATAGTGAAATTTTAAATTTGGCCGAAGAAAATTTAGCGGCGCAAACTCAGCGTTATAAATATAGCGAATTGCGTTTGCAAAATGGCATTGATTCTACAACGGATTTATTGCTGGCTCAAACTTTGCTTTCCGCCGCAATTTCTACTCGTGAAAATTATGCTAAATTAGTTGCTCAAGATAAAAACGCCTTGATGGTTTTGATCGGAATTTTTGATGAAAAATCTTTACCAAAATTAACCGATATTAACGATATAAAAATTAACGAAGATTTACTGGATAATATTCCTTCAAATGCCCTGCTTTCAAGACCAGATATTAAGCAGGCGGAACATGCTTTAAAAAGTGCTAATGCCAATATTGGCGCTGCTCGTGCGGCATTCTTTCCATCTATTACTTTAACTGGAAGTTATGGTTATGCTTCGCGTGAAATGAATAGTTTATTTGATTCAAGAACTTGGGTTTTTACGCCACAAATTAATTTGCCGATTTTCACTGGTGGTAAAAATATTGCTAATTTGAAAGTTGCCGAAATCGAGAAAAAAATCGAAATCGCGCAATATGAAAAAACGATTCAAACTGCTTTTAGTGAAGCATCAAATGAGTTGGCGGCAAGAGATGCTGCGATTAAGCAATTAAAAGCCTATAATGATGTTTTGAAAGCGCGGGAAAAATCTTTATCGATTTATGAACATCAGCATAAAGCTGGAATTGCTAGTGGATTAACGCTTTTGGATATAAAAATTGCAGCTCTGACAGCCAAACAAGATCAAATGAGCGCGAAAAAAGAATATATCGCCAATTTGATTAACCTTTACAAAGTTCTCGGCGGTGGAAGTGATATTGAAGATGAGGAGTAGATGGATAGATCCTGAAACAAGTTCAGGATGACAATTGGGAAAGTTAGCGTTCAAACCCAATACCGTCGGCGTCATCCTGAACTTGTTTCAGGATCTATCCCTACTTTCATCAATCACTAAATTCTTTTTGAAACTGCAATCGCAAATTTAGTTGTACATTTAATAAATGCTGAAAGCGGCGTAAAACATTTCAAATCTGCGGCGTGATTATCATATGCGATGTCACGATGTTCTAATTCTTCATCACGAAATTTTTTAATTTTCTCTTTTAAATTCGTGGCCTCAACCTTCTGCTGCTCATCTAAAAACTTATCTTCTTTTTCAAGGAATTTTATCTGTTCTTGGTAATGCTCATCAATCGTTTCTTCCACCGCAGTTGTACAAACCATTGCTGCCTTTTTATCAGCCAGCGCGGTAAAAAAACCAAGCGCAAAACCGCCAACTCTCCAAATTGGTTGCATTAAAGTCGGGCGGATTTTTTGTTTTTTAATTTCAGCGTTAAAATAATCATAATGCACATTTTCTTGCTCTTTCATGTGCTTTACAATTTTCAAAGTTTCGTAATCTTTTTTCATCTTCAACGCCACCATCTGCCCATCATAAATCACCTTCGCACCAAATTCACCGGCGTGATCAACGCGGATTATTTCTTCGAGTTTTTTTTGAAAATTGCTCATGAGTAATTATTAGTTAAACATTAAACCTAAAATGAAAAACATCGCCATCTTGGGTGATGTAATCTTTGCCTTCCAACCTTAATTTACCCGCTGTTTTAGCACCTTCTTCGCCACCTAAATTTACGTAATCTTCGTAAGAAATTGTTTCGGCGCGGATGAAGCCTTTTTCAAAATCAGTGTGAATTACGCCGGCGGCTTTTGGAGCGCTGGAATCTTTTTTCAAAGTCCAAGCGTGACATTCTTTTGGACCAACGGTGAAGAAAGTTATTAAATTTAAAAGATGATAAGAGCTTTTGATAATTTGCGCCAAGCCAGTTTCTTCCAAACCAACTGATTCTAAAAATTCTTTTTTCTCTTCATCAGTTTCAAGACCAGCAACTTCGGCTTCAATTTGAGCGCAGATTTTTAGAACTTGGTAAGAATTTTGTTGTCCAAATTTTTCAACTAAATCGGAATATTTGTTTCCTGCAAGTTCATGTTCTTTTAAATTACAAACAAAGAGTTGCGGCTTTGAAGTGATTAATTGCAGCTCTTTAAAAATTTTTTCTTCTTCCGCTTTTATTTTGGTTAAACGCGCTGCTTTGCCATCTTTTAAAACTTCTAAAACTTTTTTTGCTGTTTCAATTTGAGCTGCGGCTTCTTTATCTAAACGAGCTTTTTTTTCTAAAGCGGGAATTCGTTTTTCTAAACTTTCCATATCGGCGATAATTAATTCTAACTGAATTAATTCGATATCGCGAAGTGGGTCAACTTGGCCTTCAACGTGAGTAATATTTTCATCTTCGAAACAGCGAACGACGTTAATAATTGCGTCAACTTCACGAATATGCGATAAAAATTTATTTCCTAAACCCTCTCCCGTACTGGCTCCGCGAACCAAACCAGCAATATCAACAAATTCAATTTGCGCTGGAATAATTTCTTGCGAACCGGCAATTTTAGTTAATTTTTCTAAACGAAAATCCGGCACATTTACTTTGCCGATATTTGGTTCAATCGTACAAAAAGGATAATTCGCTGCTTGCGCTGCGGCTGTTTGAGTTAAGGCATTAAATAAAGTTGATTTGCCAACATTAGGCAAGCCAACGATTCCGCATTGAAGAGACATTTTTTTTTAAATTAAGTGAGAAGATGAGGAAGCAAAAATTATTTTGAATAAAACAATTTTATTTGGTTGAGATATTTAAACAAATATTAATTCTTAAGCCATAATTTTTTTCCTAAATTTTCTCCTAAAAAACTCCCATGTTCAGATTTTTTATTATCGCTTGCCTCTTACTCTTGCAAGGTTGTTTGTTTAATCAAAAAGTTACAATTCGTGGCAAAGGAAATATAAAATTAACTCAAGTCGATTTTGAAGATCTTCCTGGTTGGGAAAATGATGATCATAAAAAAGCATTGCAGGCGATGATTCAGTCTTGCAATAAATTTTCTCGAATGGCGCAAAGTCGCTCAATTGGTGGTCAAATTGGTGATATTTCAGTGGGAGATTTTCGTGATGTTTGCGATATTGCGCAGGTTATAAAAACGATGGATGCCAAGCAAAGTAAAAACTTTTTTGAAAATTGGTTTAAACCATTTTTGGTTGAAAGTCGTTATGGTGTTAGCAAGGGCTTATTTACGGGATATTATGAAGCTTCACTTCAAGGCAGCAAAATTCAAACTGAAAAATATCAATATCCGGTTTATGCCAGACCGAAAGATTTGGGAACTGATCCATATTTAAGCCGCAAAGAAATTGAAAATGGCGCTCTTAAAAACAAGAACCTGGAATTGCTTTATGTTGATGATCGCGCTGAACTTTTTGCGATGCATATTCAAGGTTCGGGTAGAATTGAACTTCCAAATGGCACTGAAGTTAGGCTTGCTTATGCTGGAAGAAATAATCAGCCATTTACTGCGGTGAGTAATTACATGCTTGATAAAGGTTATTTGGATCGCTCAAGCATGAATGCCGCAAGTGTTAAAGAATGGATTAGAAATCATCCGGAAAGAGCTGATGAAATTATGAATATGAATGCCGCTTATACATTTTTTAAATTTGCTGATGGTGAATATGTTGTAGGCGCGCAAGGCGTTCCACTTACTGCCGAGAGATCTTTAGCGGTTGATAGCGATATTATTCCTTATGGATTTCCGATTTGGGTTGATACGAACTTAACTAAAAAAGGCGGATCGAAAGAAAAATATTCGCGCCTGTTTATAGCACAAGATACTGGCTCGGCGATTAAAGGCGTTGTGCGGGGTGACATATTTTTCGGACATGGAAAAGATGCGGAAGATAAAGCAAATTATATGGCAAGCCAGGGGAAATATTATATTATACTGCCTATTGGCGTGGTGGATAAGATGAGAGGGTTTTAGAATCTCCGTTAGATTCCATTTCATGCTAGATCCTGAACTTGTTTCAGGATCTAGCATGAATTATAAAACTCCAAAAATTTTTCTTTTATAAAATCTTCTTTTTCAAAAAATTCTTTCGCTTCATTTAAGCTCATACAAAATCCCGCAACCTCATATTGTTCATCAAAAGCGTTACCGTGAATTTGCTTTGGATAATTTTTCTCACCACTAGAAATAACAAGTAAAAGTGCTGCAACTACTAAAAAACTATCTGCATCTGCTGCGGCAATTCTATATTCCAAACGTTTACCATTTTTTTGAAAGAGAACTTGGGGAACTCGAATTGCACAAGTTCTATTATCGGCGCCGAAGCTTAAATTTACTGGCGCGGTGAATTTTCCTTTTTTAAATAAATTACGATTTATTTCATAAGAAAATCGAGCATAATCTTCTTCTTTTGGTGCTAAAAAAATCATCATTTGATTTGTCATTTTCAACAAGTTTTCCGCGACATTTTTTAAAATATTTTCATCCAATTCAAAAATATTTTTATCATTTTCATGTAGCGAAATATTGAATTGTAAAGCGCTGCCACAATCGTCAATAAAAGGTTGCGACGCAAAAGAAGCGGTTAATTTTTTTTGCGTTGCTAAATTTTTTATGAAACTTTTTGTACCTTCCAATTCTTCGCAAAGACTTGATAAATCTGGGGTAAACGCAGTTTTAACTTCAATTTGTGAAGCGCCCTGCTCTTTCTCAATTTGATAAATTAAAGGAAATTTTTTTGGTAATTCAATTTGCAGCTCCGCAATAAAATCAGCTCTTGCAGCTTGATTAACAGGCTTTTGTGAATTTTCTTCGAACAAAAAAAACTCCAGCTCGCATCCAATTTTTAGGATTAACGAGCTGGAGTTTTTAAAGAAATTTTGCGATTTTTCTAAAATTTCGCGTTTATTTAGATAAATCTTTTCCAGCATTTATGAATTGCTTTTTACCCATTCCACCAAAGCTGATTTCGGTAATGAGCCAACTTTAGTATCGACGATTTTTCCGTCTTTAAAAATCATTAAAGTTGGAATTCCGCGTACCATATATTTTGATGGAATTTCTGGATTTTCATCAACGTTGCATTTTACAACTTCGATTTTTCCAGCTAATTCTTTTGCTAGTTCATCGATAGTTGGAGCCAATTGGCGGCAAGGTCCGCACCAAGGCGCCCAAAAATCCACTAAAACTGGAATTGAAGAATCTAAAACGTCTTTTTGAAAGTCATTGTCGTTGGTTTCTTTTGTCATTTTTGCCTCGTAATTAATTGGTATTTATTGTTTAGAGATTCTTGAAAGATAAACTTAAATTAAAAGTTTTTTGTGGTTTGCTTAAACTGCTGGGATTGGTTTCAATTGCAGAAAAACCAAAAATTGTGCAGCAGCCGTCGCGATAAAGCGTGATGCCGCGTGAAAGTGTGCGACTGCTTTGTAAATCTTTGCTCATGGTGGTTGTTACTTTCCATATTGGCGTAATTTGCATTGAGGCTGCGAGATTAATTTGTTCTTTCTGAGCCGGATTTTGGGTAGTTTTTCTAATTAATAAATAATCACTAGAAAAAGTGAAACGACTAAGATTAAGGACGGTGGTGATTTGGTTTACCTGGTTACTATAATTTGATTCACCAAGTTGAAAGGAGTAAGTTATAGTAAAATATTTTGCTGCCTTATACAGAGCCTGACCGACTATATTTGATTTATTGTTATCTGTGAAGCCACGAATTATAACGTCTTGGGCGTTTCCTGCTTTTCTATAGCCTTGTCCCAGAGTTAATCCAAATTCGCCAAATCTATTAAATAAAGAAGATTTAACGCCATAATTTATGCGCTTTCCAGATTCGTTACGATCAAAGCCTGCAATACGATCCATGACAAAAAGATTACTAACACTTAACTCTGATTCGTTACTATCTTCATTCGGAAGTTTATTAAAATTTTTAGTATAAGTGCTGGTAACGAGGTTAATCATTGGTTCGATCATCAAGGTGTTGGTTTCTGATTTTCTAATCAAAGGCAATCTCCAACTCATTGATAATTCAGGTTTCATATTTGTTTGTACACTATTGTAATCATTGGTGCGAGAAGTGAACTGAAAATTATTTTCTAAAGAATAAGCATCTGTTTGCGCACGGGCATTAATTGCAAAAAGATTGCCATGAATATTAAAGGGAAGAGTAGCTTCCGGAGTCATCGTAGCCCGACGATATTGCAGACCATCTTGGCGTGTAATTACAGTCATATTGGAAGTTAAAGCAAATTTTTCTTTAAAGAAAAATGGCTTGGTTTCGATATGAGAATCAATTTGCGGCAATATCAGTGGCGCTGCTTCAGAATTTGCAGTTGGTTCTAATTCCTGAATTCTGATTGCTTTAATGGCGTGGTAATCGCGACCTTTGATGTAATCAAGATTAACTTTGGTTAAAGTATAGTTTAGATAGTTAAAGTGATAATCGCGCAAGTAATCTTTATCACCTACTGTATTTCCGATAAAATCCAATCCAACATCTTTGGTGAAATCAAAAGTACCGTTTCCGATTAAATTCCAGCGATATTCTTTGTTAGTTCTACTAACAACCGTTGTATTACTGTTAGATGTGATTTTGTTATTAGCGATTTCAAATATGCCCTGATAATTGCCATAAGTTGAATAATGACGAAAATCATTATTGATGATAAATTGGTTTTTACTAACTCCGATCAATGGCGTAACGGTTAAATCCATGTTGGGAGCGAGGTTGAAATAGTAAGGAACTCTGATGCCCAAACCAAGATTGGTACTTTTTGCATAGCTGGGATTTAAAAATCCTGAATCTCTTTTTTTTGACTGTAGAGGCACACGCAAGTAAGGCGTGTAAAGAACCGGAACATTATAAAATCGTAATATCCCGCCTTTACTTCTCATAACTTGTTGTTCGCGATCAATGGTTGTGACGGTTGATTTAATTGAAACAAAATCTCTTCTTTTGCCGGCTAATTCATTATCTGCGGCAATTTCTGGATTTGGGCAAATTGAAAAAATCGGATTTTGCAAAACTGTGATGAAAGGAGTTTGACGATCTATTTCTGGCGACTCTAAATAAGAACCATCAGTAAAAATCATTTTACTGTCGTAAAATTTACCACTGCTGAAATCGTCTTTTATTTCTAGGTTACTGGCTCGTATATTGCCAACTTCCAGATCTTTAATTTTTACATGGCCAAAGGCGCGAATCATGCCGCCATTTTTATTATAAGTAACTTTGTCGGCATAAACTGTGCTTGTACCTTTAGTTACTTCAACATTACCTATTGCGGTTAGAGTTTTGGTTTGTTGATCACCATCAATTTCATCAGCTTTTAAAACAGCGTGCGGCGAATTATCTTTATTTTTCTTAATTGATGGTATCGCCCAAGAATTCTGCGCCACAAAACCAACCGCAAAAAAAGGCAGTAGAAATGTGATGCGGCGCAAAAGATTCATCTAAAGTAAATTCAATTTTTGCGGCCTGCGTTTTTTGAGCCAAACAGCGATCAACATTCTGGTAAGAATAATGGCCGAGAACATTGAAGCGATAATGCCGATTGATAAAGTCACTGCGAAACCTTTAACCGGACCATTGCCGAAAACATAAAGAAAAAAAGCCACAATTAAAGCGGTAATGTTAGAGTCGGTAATAGTGCGAAATGCTTGGTTAAAACCTTGTTCAACGGCAACAAAAACGCTTTTTTTCTCACGCAGTTCTTCCTTTATTCTTTCAAAAATCAACACGTTAGCATCAACTGCCATGCCCATTGTAAGCACAATACCAGCAATTCCTGGCAAGGTTAAAGTTGCACCGATTAATGCCAAAACTGCCAGAATTATCATGATGTTTATTAGTAGCGCAACGTCAGCGATGAAGCCGAAAAATCCATAAAATAAAATCATAAAAAATGCTACAAACACAAGCCCAGCAAGGGCTGCCAAACTTCCGCTTTTAATTGAATCCATTCCTAAAGATGGACCAACTGTTCTTTCTTCAATAACTTTTAAAGGCGCTGGAAGTGCGCCAGCTCTGAGTAAAAGTGAAACTTCATTTGCTTCCTGAGTTGTAAAACTTCCTGAAATAACGCCAGAACCTTGATTAATTACGCCGTTAATTCTTGGAGCTGTGATAATTCTACCATCAAGCACAATTGCGAAAAGCTTGCCAATATTATCTTTGGTAATTTGGGCAAATTTTCTTGATCCCGCATCATTAAATCGGAAAGCTACCGCTGGTTGACCTTCATGATAAGTTGTATTGGCATCAACCAATAAATCGCCGCTTAAAATAACTTCTTTTTTGATTAAATATGAACGGCCTTGATAATCAAAAATGCGCTCCAAATCAGAACCAACATAGTTTTGAGAAGTGCTGGTAAAAGTTTGATCATCGACAAAATGGAAAGTCATTTTGGCAGTTTTCCCCAAAATTGATTTTAATTCTGAAGAATTTTCAACACCCGGAACTTGTAATAAAATGCGGTTTTCGCCTTGAGCCTGAATGGTTGGTTCTTTAGTACCGCTTTCGTCAATTCTACGGCGCACGATTTCAATTGATTGTTTGATCAGGTTTTGCCTGGTTTCAAGAATTCTTTGCTCAGAAAAATAAACTTCAAAGCTTCCAGAATTTTCATCAAAATCAGTACCGCGACTTAATTTTTTAATAATTTTTTTGGCAGATTTTTGTTCATCTTCATTACTTAAAGAAAAAATAATTTTGCTACCAGCGATTGTCGGAACTGCGTGAACAGCTTCATCGCGGAATGATGCTTTAATTTCATCTTTTAAGTTATTGAGCTGTTCTTTTATGTAATAATCAAAATCCACTTCCAACATAAGCTGTGAGCCGCCGCGCAAATCAAGCCCGAGATTAACTTTATTATTCGGTAAAAATTTTTCTAATTTTTTGGCGATTGGCGAATTTTCATTATGAACAACTAATGATGGAGCCGCGTAAATTAAGGCCAAAAGGCAAGCTGCTAAAATTGAAATTATTTTTAATCTCGAGAAGTTAAGCATGATTTTGTTAGTTTGTTAATTATTTATTTTTTACTTGATATTTTTGCAAAAGATCCTGAACCAAGTTCAGGATGACAAGACTTTAGTTTAGGATAACGATGTAAAAAAGTTGGTCATCCTGAACTTGTTTCAGGATCTAGAAAGATAAAGCAAGGCAAGACCTAAACTTTTTATTTCTTACCTTTCTTGGTCACTTCTTTTTTAGTTTTAGCAACTTCATCTCTAACCAAATCAGCAACATAATTTTTTAAAATTTTCACTTTCACGCCATCAGCAATTTCAACTTCAACTTGATTTTCTTTAGTCAAAACTTCGGTTACGGTTCCAATGATTCCGCCAGTTGTAATAACTTTATTCCCAACTTTCAAATTATTAACCGTGTTTTGATGTTCTTTCATTTTTTTGCTTTGCGGTCTTACAATCAAAAAATAAAACACGGCAAAAATTAAAATTAATGGCAGCAAACTGGTGATTGAAAATTCTGGCGCAGCGGCTGCGGCATTTACAGTTTCTTGAGCAAATGAATCACTGATAAAAAATTGTTTTAGCATTTTTATAAATTATTTTAAGTTGTTATTG
The DNA here is from genome assembly GCA_903937405.1 of uncultured Alphaproteobacteria bacterium. Taxonomy (GTDB): domain Bacteria; phylum Pseudomonadota; class Alphaproteobacteria; order Rickettsiales; family UBA1997; genus UBA2645. The sequence continues at coordinate 27,690 of CAIZZE010000049.1, forward strand.
GTAAATTGTTATTCATCACTTTTAAGCAAAAGCTCTTTAAGTTTGGCAACGCTTTCTTCTTTTTGTTCATTTGATGGTTGCTCCGGATGGTTGACATCAGGCGCTTCAGCAAAATTTGGCGGCACGATCAATGGATCGTCTGGCGCATTGTTAATGCAAGACGAAACCAGAAGAATCGCGATTAAACAAAAAATCTTTTTCATTTTTTCTTATTAAAAAATAGGTCATCAAAAAGTAAGATCATCACGCCGATAAACACGAAAGAATCCGCTAAATTAAAGGCTGGCCAATGATATGAAGCAATATGAAAATCAAGAAAATCTGCTACTGCGCCATTTTTTACACGGTCAGTAAAATTGCCTAAAGCTCCGCCGATTATAAGAGCAAGAGCGTAAGTAAAATGCAATTTCTCATTGCGATAAAGCCAGAAAAAAAGTATAACTGCGATTGAGAATTGGACGATGCAAAAAATCAGTTGGCTGTTTTCAAGATTATGAAACATGCCAAAACTAACGCCGCGATTCCAGACGTAAACTAAACTGAAAAAATCGAAAACCCTGATTTCAGGATTTTCTAAACCTTGGTTGTAAGCAATGTTTTCAAGCATCGCAAAGATATATCTTTTGCTAAGCAAATCAAAAAATGCCGCACAAAAGGCAATAAGAATTCCGAGTAGAAATAATTTTTTGGCTTTCAAAATATTTGTGAGAATTAAATTTTTAACATTTACAGTAGCTCAAATTCGAGTGGACCCCGTCGTGAAGACGGGGTGACAAAGTTGGTAGTTTTGACCGCAGAACTCTAAACTTGTCACCCCGTCTTCACGACGGGGTCCACTCATGGTTTTAAGCAAAGGTAATAAATAATATTATACACATTTCTAAACCCTAAATCCTAAATCTAAAATCCTAAATGAAAATTATCTTCATGGGCACGCCAGATTTTGCCTGTCCAACTTTAGAAAAATTAATTGCTGATCCTGATTTCGATGTTGTCGCCGTTTATACGCGTGAACCACAAGTTGCAGGACGCGGACAAAAAATCACCAATTCACCAATTCACCAATTAGCTTTGCAGCATAATTTAAAAGTTATCACGCCAAAAACTTTGCGAAATGTGGAAGCTCAAAAAGAGTTTTTCAACTTACAAGCCGATGCCGCCGTGGTTGTGGCTTACGGACTTATTTTGCCGCAAGAAATTTTAGACGGCACTAAATTTGGCTGCGTAAATATTCACCCTTCCCTTTTACCAAAATGGCGCGGCGCTTCGCCAATTCAGCGTCCATTGATGGCGGGAGATCGTGAAACCGGAATTACAATCATCAAAATGGATAAAGGTGTTGATAGTGGTGAAATGATGGTGCAGGAAAAATTTTCTTTATATGGCGACGAAACTTACGCCGATTTAGCCGAAAAATTATCGCAAATGGGCGCAGAAATTTTAGTAAAAACTCTAAAAAATTTACGCGATGGAAATGCTGTTTTAACCAAGCAAGACAATGCTTTAGCAAGTTACGCCAAAAAAATTGAAAAAGAAGAATGTAAAATTAATTGGCAAGAATCGGCCGAAATAATTGAACGAAAAATCCGCGCTTTAAATGGCTCGCTAGAAGCATTTTTTAATTATGGCGATGAAAAAATTAAAATTTTTAAAGCCGAAATTTTAGATGAAAATTCAATTGGCGAATCTGGAAAAATTCTTGATGAAAAACTCTCAATTCAATGCCAAAAAGGCTCAATTCGACCTTTGATTTTGCAACGTCAAGGTAAAAATCCAGTTGCAATTCGTGATTTATTATTAGGTTTTAAACCAGAAGTTGGAAAGATTTTAAATTAATTTATCTCACCGCAAAGCATGGTAAATAAGGCTGCAACAAAATTAACCGCGAAGTTTTGAACGGAAAAAGTTCATCATCGCCATCTTTCGCCAAACATGTGTCACTTGCCGCCGTAAGCTCTTCGCCATTTTTAAACAAAAAACAAGCTTCATCATCCAACATTTTTTTAATCGCCGCAAATTCCTTTTTCTTATAATAATCCGCCGCCTCGGCAAATTTCTCTTTCGACAAACATCCAATAATCCCTTCTTTCACCATAACTTTATAAGCAACTTCCTTCACATTCTCTTCATGTTTTTCGGAACCAGAAAGAATGTTTAAAAAATGAGTGATAATCATCGAAAGAATTAAAAGTATAATAAATTTCAACATGATTTTGTTTCTATAAGTTGTGTTCCGAAGCCACACCTAAACTCGTAGTCATGCTGAGCTTGTCGAAGCATGATTCTAGGCTCGAAACCTATAATCATGCTTCGACAAGCTCAGCATGACTACGAGTTTTTGTTAGTTTTTAATACCTCGCCGCTGGTCGGGGTTAAAAAACCCATCCTACCAAGGATAATTAGTCGCTTTTGGTTTTATCGTAATGAGCAATATTTTCATCTTGCAGAACTGTAGCTTGTAAAAAACTATCAATCAGTTTTTTTATTATATGAATTTGGTCCATAGTAGGTTCATTTTCATTTACATGCGCTCCATCATTACCTAGGTCTTTAACTCTTCTTAAGGCTTCTACTAATTTTTGGTTTATATGTCCAGCAGACTGTAGTTTTTCTACTATGCCCATTATAGAATTTTTATCATCTTTTGTTGCCACTCCATAATGAATACCAACTTGATGAATTAATTTTCTAAATAAAGTTGCTGAGCCATTTGGGGCTAAAGCTGCAATGCAGTTCAATGACTCTTGGTAATAGCGATCTATTTCGGGAGGTAAATTTTTTAAAGAATCAACTTTTGCAACAGGCAAAACAATGCTTTCCGAATAATCCCATATCACATTCTTCTGACAATTATCACATCTAAGAGGAACAGTATCAGAGGTTTTGTAGCCATTGACTTTAAATCCACTAGAATGATTGCAAAATGGACATATTCCAGAAATCATATTCAAATTTTGATAACGCTCTGGATGATTATAAGCGCTAGTGTTTGTTATGGAATATTTCATATTTTTTTTCTCTACAATTATTCCAGTTATTCCGGGTATCGCAATCATAACGCCGCTCTAGCCGCTGCCAATCTCGCGATTGGAACGCGGTAAGGTGAGCAGCTCACATAATCCAATCCTGTTTTGTGGCAGAACTCGATTGACGCTGGATTTCCGCCGTGTTCGCCGCAGATTCCTAGTTTGATATTTGGTCTGGTCGCTTTGCCTTTTTCGGCGGCGATTTTGATTAATTGTCCTACACCTTCTTGGTCTAATTCGGCGAAAGGATCTTTTTCTAAGATTCCGGCTTTTTGGTAATGGCCCAAAAAACTTGCGGAATCATCGCGCGATAATCCGAAAGTTGTTTGAGTTAAATCATTAGTTCCAAAGCTGAAAAATTCTGCATCTTTAGCAATTTGATCAGCCATTAGCGCGGCTCTTGGAAGTTCGATCATTGTGCCAACCATATAGTTCAATTTCACGCCCTGCTCTTTTTCAACTGATTTTTCGGTTGTCACAATTAAGTTTTTTAAAATTTGCAGCTCTTTTCTGGTGGCAACAAGTGGAACCATAATTTCCAAAAGCACTTCTTGATTAGTTTCTTTTTTAACAATTGAAGCTGCTTCAAAAATAGCGCGGGCTTGCATTTCGTAGATTTCTGGATAAGAAATTCCTAATCTGCAACCGCGATGTCCCAACATTGGATTTTGTTCTTGAAGTTGGTGCGTGCGATGTTTTACGTAATTAACATCAACGCCAACAGCTTTGGCAACTTCAGCAATTTCGCTGTCTTTATGCGGTAAAAATTCGTGAAGTGGCGGATCAAGCAAACGAATTGTAACTGGCAAGGCGGCCATGATTTTAAAGATTTCAACGAAGTCTTTGCGTTGCATCGGTAATAATTTTGCTAAGGCTTTTTTTCTGCCTTCTAATTCTTCCGCCAAAATCATTTCGCGAACTGCAACAATTCTATCTTCGCTAAAAAACATATGTTCAGTTCTGCACAGACCAATTCCTTCGGCGCCAAAGTCGCGGGCGGTTTGGCAATCTAGCGGAGTTTCGGCGTTAGTTCTAACTTTTAGAACACGAACTTCATCAGCCCATTTCATTATAGTTTGGAAATCACTCGATAAATTTGGTTTTAAAGTTGGAACTGAACCAAGAATTACATCACCAGTTGAACCGTTAATTGTAATAACTTCGCCTTCTTTAACTTTCACGCCACCAGCGGTGAAAAATTGTCCGCTATTGTCAACATGCAAATTTGAAGCGCCAGAAACGCAGGGAGTTCCCATGCCGCGCGCAACTACAGCTGCATGCGAAGTCATGCCGCCGCGAGCGGTTAAAATGCCTTGAGAAACATGCATGCCTTTGATGTCTTCTGGGCTAGTTTCAACACGAACCAAAATAACTTTATCACCATTTTCAGATTTTCTTTCAGCTTCAGCAGAAGAAAATACCACAATTCCCGAAGCCGCACCGGGAGAAGCTGGAAGACCTTTTGAAATGATTTGAACTTTCGCTTTTGGATCAAGAGTTGGGTGCAAAAGTTGATCTAAACTTGCAGGATCAATTCTTTTTAGTGCTTCTTTTTTATCGATTAATTTTTCTTCAACCATATCAACCGCAATTTTTACAGCAGCTTGCGCCGTGCGTTTGCCATTGCGGGTTTGCAGCATCCACAGTTTTTTATTTTGAACGGTAAATTCGATATCTTGCATATCGCGATAATGCAATTCGAGTTTTTTATAAATATTTACCAATTCAGCGAAAACGTCGGGCATGGTTTCTTCCATTGAAGGAAGGTTGGAATCTAATTGTTCTTTGCCAGAAATTGTGATTGATTGCGGAGTTCTAATTCCAGCAACAACATCTTCGCCTTGGGCATTGATTAAATATTCACCGTAAAGTTCTTTAGTTCCTGTTGATGGATTTCTGGTAAAAGCAACGCCAGTTGCTGAAGTGTCGCCCATATTTCCAAACACCATTGATTGCACGTTTACCGCAGTGCCCCATTCGGCGGGAATATTGTTTAAGTCGCGATAAATAATAGCGCGATCATTCATCCACGAAGCGAAAACCGCTTCAACAGAACCCCAAAGTTGCTCATTTACATCTTGTGGAAATTCGCGGCCCAGCTCTTCTTTTACTTTAGCTTTAAAAAGATCAACGATTTCTTCTAAATTTTCACAGCTTAAATCAGTGTCCGCGCTGGCGCCAAACTCATGTTTTTTCTCATCTAAAATTACTTCAAAATTATAGTGATCAACACCCAAAACTACGTCGGAATACATTTGGATAAAGCGACGATAAGAGTCAAAAGCGAAACGGCGATTGTTACTTTTTTGGGCCAATCCCAAAACTGTTTTATCATTTAAACCCAAGTTTAAAACTGTGTCCATCATTCCGGGCATTGAGGCTCTAGCGCCGGAGCGAACAGAAAATAAAAGTGGATTTTCTTCATCACCAAATTTGGCACCAATTTTTTCTTCGATTTGTTTAAGCGCGGCTTCAACTTGCTGCTTTAATTCGGCGGGAAATTTTTTGCCGTTTTTATAATAAAAATCGCAAAATTCTGTTGTGATTGTAAGTCCTGGTGGAACTGGCAAGCCCATTTTCGACATTTCTGCCAAGTTTGCACCTTTGCCACCAAGAAGGTTTTTCATTGAAGCGTCGCCTTCAGATTTACCGTCACCGAAAGAATAAACGAATTTTTGAGCAGTCATTTTAGATTAAATCAAATTGAAGTTTTTGAAATTCAACACCATTTACAACCAATGAAATAAAGTGCTTTCCAGCATTATGTTTTCTGGTTGTCATATCGCGAAAGGCATGTTTTTTTGTAAATTTAAAAACACCTTTAGCGAAATTTTTGGTTGTGATTTGGAAGATTTTTTTGCCGTGAGTGCCGTTTTTTCTTAGAAAATAAACGGCATATTCAAGTCTTATTTTATTATTTGCCGCTTGATTTTCTAAGATAAAATCAAACATCAAATTTTGTGAAATATTAATCACAGCTTTTTGTAAAGCAAAGGTTTGGATGGTAAAATTTTCTGACAAATTATTACAATCAATGCCAATAATTTTTAACGCTTCTTTATTTCCTTTTTTCAGTAAAGTGCGCAGAGCGTGGCGAATTAAGGATTTATCAACATCTTCTTCATTCCATTTTGTTAGAATTTTTAAAATAATTTCGGGATTATCTTTAGAAATATCATTTAAATTATTGGCGACACTTTTTCTAACATAAGCCGATTCATCATTTTTGAGATTTTCTAAAATTGGCAAAATGTCGTGAGGATTTTTTTTGAAATTTTGCAAAGCTTCACCCCAAGGAAGCCTTGGACGACAGCCTTCCGAAGCTAATCTGCGAATGTGATGATTTTTGCTTTTACTCCAACTTTCAAAAAAAGTTAAAGTGTGGGATTGGTTTAGTTTTAGAAATTTGCGAATGGCAAATTCGGAACTGCCGAATTCGGTGAAAAAGGATAAGGCGTTTAAACATATGTTTAGAATATCGACAGATCCTGAAACAAGTTCAGGATGACTGAGTTTGTTTGGATTTGGTTTGTTTGGATTTAGCTTTCCAGTATCGTCATCCTGAACTTGTTTCAGGATCTGTCTTTCTCCGAACACTTCTACAAAATCGGGAAAAATAATTAAAGCCAATCCCGAATTTTTATTTTTTGGAATTTTAACCGCAGCTTTTTTTAAAATTTCAATTTGAGTAGAAAAATCCTTCTGATTCAGCGATTCACCTAGAGCATTTGTAATTGCACGCATCCTTTGTTTAAGCTCTTTTTGCGCCCAAGTTTGATCTTCAAATTTCTCTAAAAATTTTTGTTTTTCAAAATTTTTATCAACTTCAAGAAGTACATCGGCAAGTGATGCCAAAAACTCATGATTGTAAACTTCCTTAAGTTGCATTTTAAGAAATTTCTACTTGCGATAAATCAGCCACCCAATTGAACAAAGCGCGAATTTCGGATAAAATTAATAAACGATTTTCGCGTAAATTTTCTTCCTTATCATTAACCACAACATGATCAAAAAAGTGGGTTAAAGGCAATTCCAAAATATCGAGTAATTTGAAAGCCATTTCAAATTCACCTTTTGAAATTAGTTTTTTAAAATCATTAGTAACTTGTTTTATACGACGATATAAAACCAATTCATATTTGCTTTTCATGGCCAACCGCGAAGGTTTGCCGCTATATTTCTTTTGGCTTTTCTTTTCTTCAATTGCCAAAATATTGGCCGATCTTTTGTAAAGCTCGATGATTTTTTCGTTCTTTTTTTCTTTAACAAATTGACTTAAAAATCTGATTTTTTTTGCTAAATAAATAATGTCACAAAGTTTGTGAACTTTTAAATCGGATAAATATTCATCAATTACGGCATTAATAATATCAGACTGCAACTGCTCTTTCTCACGTAAATAAGCTTTTAATCTTTCTACAAAAAAGCGGATTATTTCTTCAACTAAGCGTTCTTTATTTTCAAAAAACTTGCCTTCTTTTTGACCCAAAAGTGTTTTTAAAACTTTTGGCGGATAAGCGTTAAGCGACTTTTCAATTAATATGCGAATTGGGAAAGCGATATTATGTTGAAAGCCAATTCTGATAATTCCAAGTGCTGCGCGCCTTAGAGCGTAAGGATCTTTCGAGCTCGTTGGTTTTTCATCAGCTAAGAAAAATCCGGTAATTGAATCAATTTTATCGGCAATTGAAAGTGCAATTCCCAGTGGCGTTTTAGGCAATTCTGAATTTGGGCCTAAAGGTAAATAATGTTCATAAATTGCAGCAGAAATTTTGATATTTTCATTTTGTTTTTGAGCATAAAAACTGCCGATTTTTCCTTGTAATTCCGGAAGTTCGCTGACGGTTTTTGTGACTAAATCTGCTTTGCATAAATCGGCAGCGCGATCAATTAGAACTAAATCGCAATGAGGGATAAAAATAGACAGGAATTTTGCCAAACTATTAATGCGGGCAATTTTATCTAAAACCGTCCCCAATTTTTGGTGGAACACAACTTTGCTTAAATCGGGAGTTCTTGAAATTAAAGGCTTTTTTAAATCTTCGCTGATAAAAAATTGAGCATCATTTAAACGGGCGCGAACCAGTTTTTCATTATCTTTAATAATTTTTTCTTTTGCAAAATCAGCAGTATCAACGTTAGAGATAAAAATAAATTTTGATTGCAACTCACCTTTTGAATTTTTTAAGCAAAAATATCTTTGGTTTAATTTCAGAGTTAAAACCAAAACTTCTTCAGGCAATTCCATAAATTTTTGGTCAATCTCGGCAACCCAAGCTACTGGCCATTCGCAAAGACCCGTAACTTCATCGTAAAGTAGAGATTTTACTTCTTCATCTATTGTTTCAAAGCCAAGATGTGTTTTGATTTTTGTGATTTCTTCAATGATTTTTTTTCTGCGATCTGCCCGATCTAAAATCACAAAATTGTCGATGAGAATTTTTTTATAATCGCTGGCATCCTTTAATTTCAAAGGTGATGAGCTTTTTAAAAAATGACCAAAAGTTTGGTCATTTGATTTTAATCCGGCAAATTCAACTTCTATAATTTCACTGCCAAACAAACAGGCGATGTTGCGAATTGGTCTGATCCATTTTGGCTGAATGCTCGAGTTTTCAACATCCCAACGCATTAATTTTGGCCAGGCTGCAACCATTTTTTGTAAAATTTGCGGGATTGAATCTTTTAAAATTGTGTCAGTTTTGATTTCAGATTCAGGCTTAATGTAGGCGTAGCAAGTGTGGCCGTTATTTTCGGTTTTGTCTAATTCTGATTCGTCACTTAAGCCAACAGATTTTAAAAAACCTTCAATTGCGCGTTTATCGGCATTAATTTTTGGCCCGACTTTTTTGGTGGCGGGAGTTTTTTGAGAGGCTTCGAGGTTTGAAATGCAAAGCGTTAAGCGGCGTGGCGTGATGAAGATATTTAACTGCTCGACGGTGAAAACCAAATTGTTTTTAGTCAGAATTTCGGAGGCGATTTTAGCGAAGTTTTCCGCCGCCGCTTTTTGCATTCCGGCGGGAATTTCTTCGCTTAAAATTTCGAGTAAAAAATCAGTCATTATGATAATTTATTAAATATGTAGTTGTGACGAGAATAGATCCTGAAACAAGCTTAGAATGATGGAGTTTTTGTAATTCCCTCTTTGTCATCCTGAACTTGTTTCAGGATCCATAGGTTTAAAACCCAATCACTTCAACTCGTAAAAATTTTGAAGATTTAACTAACCCAGAATCAAGATTTTTTAAAACTTCGGTTACGTCTTTTTCAACTTGGGAATTAATCAAAAATCCACAAATAATTTCTTCATTAGCATCAATAAAAGCTGCTTGCTCTACCAAAATCTTATTTCCAAAAATCACTTCTGCGATATTAGTTTTTTGAGCAGAATTTTTATCAATTACCAACTTCAAAAAATATTTTCCAACACGTTGTGAAATATTGATAACATTGACTTCGCCCAATTTAGAATTTTCAACGCCAAATAAATAAGAAGAGCGTCCGCAGGCAATATCAATTAAATCTGCAACAACCGCAGATCCCGTTGTCAATCCGCCAGCACCGCGTCCAATTGAAAGGTTCCAACTCGCATTGGAAGTGTTAACTAAAACGGCATTAAATGGTCCGTCAACTTGCGCGATTTTATCGCATTTTTTTACCAAAGCTGGGTAAATTGTTTGTTGGCATTCGTCGCCCAATTTTTTGTAAATTCCAAGAAGCTTGATTTTATAGCCTAATTCATCAGCTAATTTCACATCTTCAATTGAAACTTCATCAACACCTTCAATATGTAATTTTTTGAAAGCCGGTTTTGATGAAGAAGAAATTGCCGATAAAATTGCCAATTTATGCGCGGTGTCGATGCCTTTAATATCAAGAGTTGGATCAGCTTCAGCGTAACCTAATTTTTGTGCTTCCGCTAAAGTTTCTAAATAATTAGAACCTTCATTTCCCATCTTGGTTAAAATGAAATTACAAGTTCCATTTAAAATCGCGTAAAATTCAGTAATTTCGCTGGAGGTAAAACTTTCTTTAAAAATTTTAATAACAGGATTTGCGCCCGCAGTTGAGGCTTCAAAACCAATATGACCATTATATTTTTCAACCAAAGCTGAAATTTCGCTGCCAAATTCGGCAAGTAAAGCTTTGTTGGCAGTTATAACTTTTTTGCCATTTTTAATTGCGGTTTCAACTAGCTCTTTAGCTAGCGCGGTGCCGCCAATCACTTCAATTACAACATCAACTTCCGAATCATTGGCTAAATCAATTGCGTTGGAATAAAATTTAATTTTTGAATCGACAAAATCTTTGTTGCTGCGCGCTGAAACTGCGACAATTTCAAAAGTAGTTTGGCTTTTTAATTCAAGAATTTTGGCATCTTTCTTTAATATTTCATAAACGCCCTGCCCGACTGTTCCCAAGCCTGCAAGACCGATTTTTAACTTTTTCATTTTTTAAACTTAAATCTGAGTAACTAAATAATTTTTGACGTAGGATTACGTTTTGCAAAATAGATAAATTGAAAAACTTTTCTAAGTTTTAATTGACCTAAATTCAAGCTGTTTGTTATGCTGCTAAAGTAAATTCATTTCATAAATTATTCCAAATAATGACAAAAAAATCACACTATCCGCAAGCAAATCAGAATCTTGATTTTGCTAAGATGGAAGAAGAAATCTTGCGCTTTTGGCAAGCCGAAAAAATTTTTGAAAAATCAGTTGAGATCAGGAATTTTGATGGCCTAGAAGAAGATAATGTATCGCCAGTAATTGAAGCTTGCGCGCTGAAAAGCCACGTTGAATGCCGTCACGAAAAAGAAGAAAAACCAGAATTTGTTTTTTATGATGGACCACCCTTTGCCAATGGACTTCCGCATTACGGTCATTTGCTGACTGGCTTCATCAAAGATTTAGTTGCGCGTTATCAAACCATGAAAGGCAAAAAAGTTGAACGCAAATTTGGCTGGGACACGCACGGATTGCCAGTTGAAATGGAAACCGAAAAAGAATTAACCGCGCGCGAGGGTTATCAAATTTCCGGCCAAATCGCGATTCAGGAATATGGAATTGAGAAATTTAACGATGCCTGTCGCAAGTCGGTGATGAAATATGCCGATGATTGGGAAAATTATGTCACCCGCCAAGGACGATTTGTTGATTTTAAAAACAGCTACAAAACCATGGATATAAATTACATGGAATCAGTGATTTGGGCTTTTAAGCAGTTGTTTGATAAGGGTTTGTTATATGAAGATTTTAGAGTAGTTCCTTATTCTTGGGCTTGTCAAACTCCTTTATCGAATTTTGAAACTAGAATTGATAATTCTTACAGACAGAAGGCGAGTAAGGCTGTGACGGTGAAGTTTGAGCTGGAAGAAGAAAGCGTAAAAAAGATACTCGATGTCATGCTGAGCTTGTCGAAGCATGATTCGACGGACGGGCTTGAATCACCCTTCGACAAGCTCAGGGTGACACCTAAAATTTCTTTAGTTGCCTGGACTACAACTCCTTGGACCTTACCTTCAAATCTTGCTCTAGCCGTTGGTAAGAAATTCGAATATGTTTGCTACATTTTACCAGAAGATAAATTTGGAAACGTAGAAATTTTGATTGGAGGTAAGGGAACTCAAATTTCAACGATCGATGGACTTGGTTATGTGGTAAAATTTTCAGGCTCGAGTCTTGTTGGTCTAAAATATAAACCACTTTTTCCTTACTTAGTCGAAAAAACTAAAAACTCATTTGTTGTTCTCCACGGCGATTTTGTAACAACCGAAGAAGGAACTGGCATCGTTCACTTAGCGCCCGGCTTTGGTGAAGACGACCAACTTCTTTGCAAAGCCAACGAAATTCCAACTCTTTGTCCAGTTGACGAAGGTGGAAAATTTACATCAGAAATGTTTGACTTGCCTGAGCTTTCAATCAAAGGCAAACAAGTTTTTGAAACCAATGACGACATCATAAAATATCTAAAAGAAACAGGCGCTTGGATTAAAACCGAACAATATTTGCACAATTACCCTCACTGCTGGCGCACCGACACGCCGTTGATTTATCGCGCCGTTTCTTCTTGGTATGTAAAAGTTACAGATTTTAAAGACCGCATGGTTGAGCTAAACCAAGGTGTCAATTGGATTCCAAACCACATTAAAGACGGACAATTCGGAAAATGGCTGGAAGGCGCGCGCGATTGGTCAATTACGCGCAACCGCTTCTGGGGATGTCCGGTGCCGGTTTGGAAAAGTGAATCGGGGAAAATAAAAGTTTTTGGATCAGTTGCCGAACTTGAAAAAGTTGCGGGCAGAAAAGTTGAAAATTTGCATCGCCCTTTCATTGATGAAATTGTTTTCAAAGAAAATGGCGAAACTTATAAACGCGTTACCGATGTGCTTGATTGCTGGTTTGAATCCGGTTCAATGCCTTACGCGCAAATGCATTATCCGTTCGAAAATAAAGAGCATTTTGAACAAAATTTCCCGGCCGATTTTATCACCGAATATGTCGCGCAAACTCGCGGTTGGTTTTATACTTTGTTTGTGTTATCAACCGCGCTTTTTGACAAAGCGCCGTTTAAAAACGTTATTTGCCATGGAACTATTTTGGATGAAAAATCGCAAAAACTTTCGAAACGCCTGAAAAATTACGCCGATCCGTTGGAAATTTTTTCAAGCTTAGGATCAGACGCGATGCGTTTTTATATGATTTCGCAGCCCGTAATGCGTGGTCAAGAACTTCGCATTGATAAGGATGGAAAAGCAATTCGCGATACTTTGCGTCTTTCGATTAAACCTTTGATCAACGCTTTTAACTTTTTCTGCCTTTACGCCAATGTTGATGGAGTTGTGGCGCAAAGAATTGAGTTTAAAAAAGACCTAAAAAATATTTTGGATCGTTATATTTTAGCTAAGTTAAAAGCGACGGTTACTAAAATTGACGAAGCGATGCAAAACTATGATACTGTTGTTGCCTGCGAAGAATTTAATCAGTTTTTTGAAAGCCTAAATAATTGGTATATCAGAAGAAATCGTCAACGTTTTTGGAAAGGTGAAATGGATCAAGATAAACAAGATGCTTACGATTCGCTTTACACAGTTTTAGTTACAATGTGCGAAGCGGCAGCGCCGTTATTGCCTTTTACGACTGAATATGTTTGGAAAGGCTTGGTTGGAGAAAAATAAAAAGCTCTTATTGAATTCCAGTTTCAATAATTTGCAACGCTGCGGTTATCGCCGCTTTTCTAATTTCATCGCGATTGCCCGAGAAGTTAAATTTTCTGACCTGATTCTTTTTGGCAAAACAAAATCCGATATAAACCAAACCAACCGGCTTATTTTCTGAACCGCCATCTGGTCCGGCAATTCCCGTAATTGAAATTACGACATTTGATTCAGAATTTCTGCAAGCGCCTTTAGCCATTTCAGCGGCGGTTTCTGAGCTGACAGCGCCGAAATTTTCGATGGTTTCTTTTTTGACTCCGAGCAATTCTATTTTTGCTTCATTGGAATATGTAACGTAACCGCGTTCGATTACTTTGCTAGAACCTGAAATATCGGTGAATAAAGCTGATAAAAGACCGCCGGTGCAAGATTCAGCACAAACAAGCGTGAGGTTTTTTTGTTGCATTTGGGTGATTATTTTAGCGGCGTGGTTGGTGAGGATTGATGGAAGGAACATATTTTTATATGATTTATTTTTGCTAGGATGACCTGAAATTTTAAAACTCACTTCTAGTCTTAAAGGCAATTGAAATCGTTCCTTCATCTAAATAATCTAACTCACTTCCAACTGGAATTCCGTGAGCCAAGCGCGTAGTTTTTACAGAAAATTCTTTCAAATTTTCCGCCAAAAAATGCGCCGTTGTTTGACCATCAATCGTTGCGCTTGTTGCGATAATTACTTCTTTTGTATTTCCTTCTTTCAAACGTAAATACAAATTTTCCAAATTCAAATCTTCAATAGTTTTTCCCGAAATCGCCGAAAGATTTCCGCCCAAAACATGATATTTTCCATGATAATTTTCGGCGCGTTCGATCGCCCATAAATCTGCAACTTCTTCGATCACGCAAATTACACTATTGTCGCGCCCAGTATTGTCGCATATGGCGCAGATTTTTCCTTCATCTAAATTTCCGCAAATTTCACAATTATGAATTTTATCATGCAGCGCTTGCAGATTTTCAATTAAAGGCAGCAAAGTTTTTTCTTTGTTGCTAGCTAAATGAAGCACAATTCTTTTAGCGATGCGCGGGCCCATTCCTGGCAGTTTGGCGATGATCTTGCTTAAATTTTCGGTGAGATTTTTTTGCATTATTTTTAGTGAATTTGCGAGAAATAAAAAAGGCCGGCTCTTTTTAAGGAGCCGACCTTAATTCTCAAACAATTCTATTAATTAGAAATTGTAAGCAAGTCCAACCATATAAGTTTCAAGTCTAGTGTCTGAAAATGAGCCGCCTGGAGCGTTTAGATCAGCTTGTTGGTAAGTATATTCGAGATTTAAAGTCCATTCTTTACATAATTGAGCATTAAGACCCAAACCATATATTGGAGCATATTCGAAATCACTATTTTTGCCTGAAGCATTAGTGATTTTGTAATCAATTGCAGAATAACCAGCCATTAAATAGGCAGCTAAATATTCTTTAATATCATAACCAAAATCTACTCTTGCGTTATAACGATGATTGATTTTTACGTCATTTCCACCAGCGCCAGTGTCGGTTCCGATATAATTATAAGAAACACCTGGAGCAACGTAGAAATTGTCACCCAAAGGAGCGCTATATTTGTAGTTTACTGCAAAGCTTAATGTGTCGTCTTGATAATGTATTGCATTAGAAGCAGAGCTTTTATGATCAGCAGCTGATCTCATAAGTCCGATACCAACTGAATTTCCTTCTGTTCTAGCAATTGCGTTTGAAGTGGTTAGAGATGCCGCCACAGAAACAATAAGTAATAATTTTTTCATAAAATTTTTATTAGTTGTTAGGAGGAATGGTAAGACTCTTTTAAGAAGAGAAGGACAGCTAATATGGTGGGATAAAATTTGTAACAGAAAATTTGAAAGCGATAAAGAGGTGGTTTTTTTTGAGAAACATTAAGGGTGTGATAGATCGAGCTAGCATTTCGACGACGCTTCGCTTTGCTCGATTAACTGAAAGCTTTTCTTATTTTCTCAATCCACAATCAGCTTCAACGATATATTTATAAGTTGTGAGTTGCTCTAGCCCAACTGGGCCGCGGGCGTGCAATTTTCCTGTGGCAATTCCAACTTCAGCGCCAAGTCCGAATTCGCCGCCATCAGCAAATTGAGTTGAAGCATTATGCATAACGATTGCAGAATTTACTTTTTTTAAAAAACGCTCCGCCGCTTTTGAATCTTCAGTTACAATACTTTCAGTATGTGATGAACCATAAATTCCGATATGTTTTATAGCATCATCAATATCACGAACGATTTTAATCGAGATTATTTTATCCAGATATTCAGTGTAAAAATCTTTTTCTTCCGCAAGTTTGATTCTGCTGTCAATCTCAACAGCTTGTTCATCGCCACGCATTTCGCAGCCAACTTCTACTAAATCATCGGCAATTAAAGGCAGAATTTTTTTAGCGATTTTTTTGTCAATTAAAAGCGATTCAGTTGCACCACAGATTCCCAACCTTCTCATTTTAGCGTTGAGCAAAATTTTTCTAGCCTTGTCGAAATCAGCTTTTTCATTGATGTAAGTGTGACAATTGCCGTCGAGATGACGGAAAACCGGAATCTTGGTATTTTCCATCACCGC
This sequence comes from uncultured Alphaproteobacteria bacterium, assembly GCA_903937405.1. Classification (GTDB taxonomy): domain Bacteria; phylum Pseudomonadota; class Alphaproteobacteria; order Rickettsiales; family UBA1997; genus UBA2645. Next base: position 43,500 of record CAIZZE010000049.1, read on the forward strand.
TTTAATCAGAGATTTACCGCCGCGTGGAATTACAACATCAATATGATTTTCCATGCGCAGTAATTCAGAAACATATTCGCGCTCGATATTTGGCACCAATATTACAGCATCTTTATCAATCTCGAATTTTTCTAAAGCTTCGCGATAAATATCAGCAAGAATTTTTGAAGAGTTAATTGAATCAGAACCGCAGCGCAAAATCATGGCATTTCCTGATTTTAAAGCCAAAGCTGCAATGTCAGAAGTTACGTTTGGACGTGATTCATAAATTGCCAATAAAACCCCGATTGGCGTACTTACGCGGCGAATGCGCAAACCATTTTCGCGTGATGCATCATAAAGAATTCTGCCAACAGGATCCGAAAGTTTGATAATATCTTTAACTGAATTTGCCAAACCCATAATTCTTTTTTCATCTAAAACCAAACGATCAATTTTTGCAGCATCGAGCTTATGTTCTTTAGCAATTTTAACGTCTTTTTGATTGGCTTTGATAATTTTCTGCGTGTTTTTTTTCAACAGCTTTACCACTTCCAGCAACACTTGATCTTTAGTTGCAGAATCAAGCGTGGCAATCTCTGAACTCGCTTTTTTAGCGTCGTTACAGATTTTTAAAACTTTTGCTTTTACTTCGTTCATATGAGATTGGTTAAAAGTGGAAATAGAATTAACCCGAGAAATATTGTTGCCGCTACAATTAATGCAGTTAAAATAAGGCTGGAATCAAAATCAATAGCTTTAGCAATTTCTCCGGCACTTTTTATTTCTTCGGCTGAAATTTCAGGATCACTTTCCGGATCGTGCAAGAAAAGCGGGTAAATCACTTTCCAAGCAAAGAGTAAAAGGCTTATGAAATTAATGCCAAAGATAATTCCGGGAACGATTAATTCTTTTTGGAAAAGGATTTTAATGAGATAAAATTTTTCTACAGCGCCAATTCCCGGAGCCAATCCAATCAAGTTGAAAATGGCAAAAATAAATAAAACTGAAGTGATTTTTAAATTATAAAAAAGCCCGCCCAGCCATTTATGTTCTGATTTGGAGAGATATAAAATAAAGTTGGAAGTGGTTAAAAAAATCAGGGTAATTGATAATAAAAATGAGAATAAAGCCAAACAAACCGCCGATTTATCGTAAATCGCAAAAATAAAAATTGAGAATAAAGCGAAGAGAAATTGCTGAAAGAAAAGATAGAAAAATGACGACTTTAAACCTTTGCTAAAGAGCAAAAATATTGAAGTGGCGAGAATATTAACGAGAAAAATCCATTCAATAATTTGCAAAAAATTTTCACCCATTAAAGCGAATGATTTAAAGCCAAAAGTGAATGCCAGAATTTTAGTGAAAATGTAAAGTGTGCTAAGGCCGTAAGCTAGAAAGAAAAGGATGTAAATGATTATTGGATCAAGATTGATAAGGTTGCGGTAAAGCAAATAAGACGGAATAAAAATCGCCATAAAAAGGCCGCCTAAATATAAAGTTAAAATTATCGAATATTGAATGTCGCTTAAACTATCCGAAATTATTCCTTCAGCAACGAAATCAATTTGGCCGGTGAATTTGTAGGTGGCAACGATTGCCAGAAATAGAAGTATTGATTCGAGGTAAAGCAGGAAAGTAAAAAAATGGGTGAAACTATTTTGTTTTTTATAAAGAAATTTGGTGGCAAAAAAATGGCATAAAATTATCAGACAATTATAGAAAAACAAAACGCTAAGCAGGTTTTTGCTGATGATTATGAGGTTTAGAAAAGCGATGATAATGGCAAAAAAGCTTTTGATATTAGTGGCATTTTTGGCATCAGAAATTTGGAAAAAACGCTGGGAATAAAAAACAAAAATAATCCAAAAAAAAGTTAGTAAAAATAAGCATCCCAAAGCAAGAGCATCGACATCAAAACCCAAAGCCACACCACGCGTGGCTTCGGCAATTACTAGATAGGAATTATCGCGGTTTAAATTTCCGTAAAGGCCGATTAAATTTGCTAGAAATAATGTTGGTAAAAGTTTTGAAGAGATATCTACAAGTTTTGGCGATTCGGCGCACAGCTTTATAATCAGGCAGTTTATGAAAGGGATTATTGCAATTAATAAAAGTAAGAATTGCGTTTGAGTCATAATTTTAAATTGTGTTCGAAAGTAAATAGGACGCAAACCTTAGAGAAAGATTGTTGGTGATTCCGGCGCTAAAGGCGGCAACATAAATTGTTATGATTAAAAACCAAAATGAAATCAGATAAAATTGATATTTTTTAATTCCTAAAAGTGGCATTTTTTCAATTTGATCATTATCATGCTTGGCAAAAAACGAGGAAATTAATTTTATCGCCAGACTAGCATGAACAAAGCTTGAAACCACAATTGCGACTAATAAAAATAATTCAAAACCAAAATTAAAACTGGCATAAGCAAGATACCAATTGCCAAAAAATAACATTGTCATCGGGAAAGCTGCGATGAAGAAAATCAGCAATTTGATTGGTAAAATTAAGAGAAAATGATTTTTGCGGATGATCCAAATTTTATTGATTGAAGAAGTGGCAAAATAGCGTTTTAAGAAGGTGGCAAAAATAAAAATTAGAAGATTTACCAAAGTGAAATTAAGCAGGTAAAAAAACAGCGCTTGCAGTGATTCAATGGTTTGAAGCGCAATACAAGCAAAAATAAATCCCAAATTGTTCAGGCAAAAATAAGCAGCGATAAGTTTAAGATGTTTTTGCTGGTAAAGTTTAATTGCGCTATAAAAAATTAGCAGAATTGAAAGGAAAATTAGAATTGGTGCAAAGTTGAAATTAACAAAAAGCAGATGATTTCCAAAAAAGAAGTAGATGAATTTTAAAGTTAAAAAAATGCCGACTGTGGTTTTGATAAAAAGTGCGTCGATTGCCAGAAAATTAGCGATTAAATTAGTGCTTTTCAGTTTTTCAAAATAAAGCCAAAAAGGGAAAAATTTTATTATAAAAGCTATGGTTAAAAGTATGAAAATAGAGGCTAGAAACCATAAATGTGTTTGAGCAACTAAAGGTAAATTTTCGGCGATTTTATTGAAATTTATTTCACCAAAAGTTAGGTAAATTGCAAAAAAACAAAAGAGAATCAGAAGCGAAGAAGTGGCGTTTAGACAGAAATAACGAAAGGACAATTTTAAAAGTTCGCTATCGCGAGAAATTGAAACGGTAGCGAAAAAACTAAAGGCGTAAATTTCAAAAAATAAAAATAAATTAAGCAGATTATTGGTGGTGAAAATGCCAACTAAGCTGAAGAGATGAAGCAGAAAAACGGAATAGAAAATGCGGATGCTTTTATCATCTAAAGCTCTTTCAATATCGGTGCGATAGAAAAATAAAATTACGATTTTTAAGAAAGTTAGTAAAAGTAAAAAAATCATTCCAAGCAAATCTAGCCTGAATTCCAAGGCAATTGAAAGTGGTGAAAGCTCAAAATCATTGCTGATTTTTTCGTAAATCAAAACATCTGGGAAAACTTTTAACGCCAGAAAAAAAGTCGCAATACAGGAAATAAAAGCGATCCAAAAAGAAAGGCTTTTTCTGGCAAAGATCTGGCAAAAAAGTGAAGCAACTAAAGGTAAAAAAATAATGAGGTAGATGTTGCTAACTACGCCCATTTTTTTTCATTAATTCAACAAATTGCTCGAAGAGATAAAAGCTGTCATCAGGTCCCGGCGAGCTTTCAGGATGATATTGTACTGAAAATGCTGGCTTATCTTTTAATCTCAAACCTTCCACCGAATTGTCGAAAAGCGAGATGTGAGTAACTTCGGCATTGTTTGGAATTGAAGCAGCTTCAACACAAAATCCATGATTTTGGCTGGTGATTTCAACTTTTTTGCTACGCAAATCTTGCACCGGATGATTAGCTCCGCGATGTCCCTGCCCCATTTTGGATGTTTTGGCACCAATTGCTAAAGCCAATAATTGATGACCTAAACAAATTCCAAAAAGCGGGATTTTATTTTCGAGGATTTTTTGAATGACAGGAATTGCATATTTGCCAGTTTCAGCAGGATCTCCCGGGCCATTCGATAAAAACACGCCGTCAGGATTTTTTGCCATTATTTCTTCAAAGCTTGCTTTAGCACCAACAACTTCAACGTCGCAACCTACTTGAGTTAAACAGCGTAAAATATTTAATTTTGCACCATAATCAATCGCTACAACTTTAAATTTTTTCTCGCCAATTTTGTTATAATCATTTTTGGTTTGCACCCATTTGCCCTCAGATTCCCAAGGATAATTGCGGTTTTCACTGGCGCCTTGTGCTAGTTCAACTCCGGCTAAATCAGGAGTTTTTTTAATTTCTTCAATTGTTTTTTTAATTAAATTTTCATCAATTTTATCAGCAAAAACAATACCGACAGTCTTAGCGCCATCTGATCTGATGAGCTTGGTGATTTTTCTAGTATCAATTCCGGAAATGCCGGTAATATTATGTGATTCAAGCCATGAGTTCAAATTTTCTTGCGAGCGATAATTTGACGGATTGGTGATCGCTTCACGAATTACAAGGCCGCTAGCTCTAACCAAATTAGCTTCGATATCTTTAGAATTAGTTCCGATATTTCCAATATGAGGGAAAGTGAAATTAATGATTTGTCCCAAGTAAGATGGGTCGGTTAAAATTTCCTGATATCCAGTAATTGCGGTGTTGAAGCAGATCTCGCCTGTAGTGACACCTTTTTTTCCAATTCCATAACCATAAAAACAAGTGCCATCGGGAAAAATTAATGCAGCATTTTTTGGAGTTTGATAAAAAATATTTGCGTCTTTCATGTCTAAGGAAATAGATTAGTTTTTATAAAAATTTCGGCGCAAAATAAATGCCCGCATTTCAATCCGCAATCATCAATTTAAAATGATTAATTTAACAGATATATCAACTTGTCAGCCATTGGTAGTCCTTCGTGGCGAATATGGCGTTGTTAAAGGCGATGAATCAATAATTGCTTCGCCAAATGCCAAGAGCGGTGTTATTGTGATTATTTCTGATCAGGAAAATAAAGTTACCGCCCTTGCTCATATTGAAGATGAAGAAAAGCTCGATGAAAATTTAGAAAAAATTATCGCCGACATGCTTGAAATGGGCGCTGATTCAAATCACTTAACCTGTAATATAATGGAAAATGACAAATCTTAAAAATATTGTACATGAAATTGCGCATGTAGCACATGGTATTACTCACAACATCGCGCATGTTGTTCATGATATTGCGGATAGTGTTCGTCCGCTTGGTGATCAAATTGAAAATTTTTTTAAAGACAAGGAAGTAAAAGTTAGCCGCGAAACCAGACATGGTAACGACATTCATAATGTTGTCGCAAACGGTGCCGGTCAATTTTCTACCAATAATGATGGTGATTTTATGAGAAAATTACTGAATTGCGTTTTGTTTAACGATGGTGGAGAAATGCGTTTGAATAATGCAATTAGCGGCGCAAAAGAAAGCCAGTTTATTCAAAGAGTTAAAAATCCGCATGCTGAAATGCGACCAATAAAAGTAATTCAATTAGCGCCAATGCCAATTGATGAAATGAGGAGGGAATAATGAAAAAAAAATCACAATTATTATTGGGTCAAAAAACTGACTATAATTTTAAAGAACCAACGCAGAAAATTTTGCAGAAAGTTCCAAATCCGCATTTGGATGTTGATTATGCCATTCGCTTCGCCTGCCCTGAATTTACCTCAATTTGTCCAATAACCTCACAACCTGATTTTGCCCATTTGGTAATTGATTATGTTCCGGGCAATTCAATTGTTGAGAGCAAGTCATTGAAGCTTTATTTGTTTGCTTACAGAAATCATGGCGCGTTTCATGAAGATTGCACGGTGCAAATCGCTAAAGATATTATCGCTTGTATAAAACCAAAATGGTTGAGAATCGGTGGTTATTGGTATCCTAGAGGCGGCATTCCGATTGATATTTTTTTCCAAAGCGGAAAATTGCCGAAAGATGTTTGGATAAAAGAACAAACGATTTCGGATTATAAAGGGCGAGGATAAATCGAGCTAGCAATACAAATTCTATAAATAAAATCATGTTCCCCATCCATCTTCCAGAATTAAACCCAATCGCAATCGCAATCGGCCCGATCGCAATTCGTTGGTATTCTCTTGCTTACATCGCCGGCATTTTATTCGCACTTTTCTGGCTTAAAAAATCCAACAAAGAAGAGCCATTCCTAACTCCAAAAGCCTACGACGATTGGTTAATCTGGGCCGTTTTATCTGTTCTTTTCGGCGGTCGTTTCGGCTATGTCTTTTTCTACAACCCCGCTTTTTTCCTCTCGCACCCTTTTCAAATTTTCGCCTTTTGGCAAGGCGGAATGTCATTTCATGGTGGACTTTTTGGTGTAATTTTCGGCATGTGGCTTTTTGCTAGGCATTATAAAGTAGAATATTGGAAACTGATGGATGTTCTTGCCGTCGCAGCGCCAATCGGGCTTTTTTTTGGCCGTATTGCCAATTTTATAAATATGGAACTTTTCGGCCGCATTACTGGTTCTGATTATGGAATTATTTTTCCCAATGGCGGCGATTTACCAAGACATCCAAGTCAACTTTATGAAGCAGCTTTGGAAGGAATTTTGCTTTTCATTATTTTATTCACTTTAAGTCGTTTTGAAAAGTTAAGAAAACAGCGAAAATTTTTAAGCGGTATGTTTTTAATTTTTTACGGATTCTTCCGAATTTTAATCGAAAATTTTCGTGAACCGGATGAACAACTCGGATTTTTTCTTTCCAAAATCACCATGGGACAGCTTCTATCTTTGCCATTAATTTTTTTCGGAATTTATTTAGCTTTTTTTTCATCCCAAAAAGAAAAACTTTTAAAATAATTTTAAGAAAAAACTTGCGTGAGTTAGAGTTGTTTCCCCTCTAGACTGCGATCAAAGATCAATCTTACGAAACCTTCATAATTAAGCTTCCACAAGCAATTAAAAAATTGTTTGTTGGCATGTTTTGGCCTCGTCGGCTGTCAAGAAATTTATTTCCTAAAACAAAAAATAAATACCTTTACCTCAGCAAAAATTACTCAAGTATCAGCTCAACTTTTCGACTAAAAAATATAAGAAATTTTTCATCACTAATTTCTTTCCCAAGTTGCCAATCATTTAAAAAATGTCAGTTATTCAAATAAATGCTCCAGACGCTTTTGAGCGATTAAAAAAAGATCAAAATTCTATTCTTATAGATGTAAGAACCTTCGAAGAATTCAACTTCGTGGGAATAGTAAATGCTGCGCAATTCAACAATAGAATGACACTATTGCCTTGGCAAATTTTGCCTAACATGAATGAAAATCCTGATTTTGCTATTTCTTTAGAAAAAGCTGCTCCAAAAGATGCCCACATTTTTTTCTTATGCCGTTCTGGCGCTAGATCTAACCAAGCCGCGAACTATGCGACAAATCTTGGTTACGAAAATTGCTATAATATCACTTCCGGTTTTGAAGGCGATTTGGATCAAGATCAGCAAAGAGGAAAAATCAATGGCTGGAAAGCTAATAACCTACCATGGAGACAGAAATAGATGCCGCAAGTTGCTATAAAAAATACAGAATTATCCCAAGAAAATGAGCTTTTTCTAAGCGCATTTCTAGTTTCCTGCAAATCAGAATTCGGTGAAGATAATTATAATAAATGGTTGGGTGCTTTAGAAATTTTTTCGCAATCAGAAAGCGAAATTATTTTTGCCGCTCCTTCAAAATTCATTCGCGATTGGGTTATTCGTGAATTTGTTGAAGTTAAAGGCAAAAACTTGAAAAGCTTGGCTCATTCAATTCGTCCGCAAGTTAAAAAAGTACGTGTCATTTGTTCAGCTAAAGCTGCTTTAGAAGCTCCGCAATTTACAATCACTGAAGCTAAAATTGTTAATCTTTCCAAGCATGACAATGTTTTTGCTTTTGGAACTGAATTAAATTCGCGTTATACTTTTCATAATTTCGTTAGCACTAAATACAACAAGCTTGCGGTTTCAATGGCTAAAATCGCTGCCGGTCTTGATGCGCAAATCAATTTGTTTGATGATAAAATTCCGCTTTTCATTCATGGAAATGTTGGGATGGGTAAAACTCACCTAGCGCAAGCAATTGCGTGGCAAATCAAAGAAGCAGATAAATCTAAAAAAGTTGTATATTTATCAGCTGAAAAATTCATGTTTCATTTCGTGCAGTCAATTCGCAGCAACGATGTGATGAGCTTTAAAGAAAAAATGCGCTCAATTGATGTGTTAATTGTTGATGACGTTCAATTCATCGCCGGCAAAGAAAGCACGCAGCAAGAATTTATGAACTGCTTTAATTCACTTGTTGAAGACAATAAACAGGTAGTTTTGATTTGCGATCGTTGCCATTCGGACCTTGAAAATATTGATGAAAAACTAAAGTCGCGCATTTCTGGTGGCATGATCGTTAATTTCAAAAATCCGGATTATTCTGATCGCGTCGCGATTTTAAAAGCTAAAACGCAAATGCATGGACAAGAACTTTGCGATAAAGTTGTTAGTTATGTTGCTGAAAAAATTACCACCTCAGTTCGCGATTTAGAAGGTGCGATGAAAAAATTAATCGCCGAAAAAGTTTTAGATGATCGCGAAATCAGCATTGAAACTGCGAAATGTATTTTGTCAGATTACATCCGCGCTTCTTCATCAACTGCGCCGACAATTGATAAAATCAAAAAAGCCGTTGCTCATTTTTATGGCATTAAACTTTCAGATTTAACTTCTGCTAATCGCGCCCGCGCTATTGCCAGACCTCGCCAAATTGCGATGTATTTAGCAAAAACCATGACTTCAGAAAGTTTGCCAAATATTGGTAAAGAATTTGGTGGTAAAAATCATGCGACTGTTATTCATTCCGTAAAAATCGTGAATCAATTGATGAATTCAACGCCAACTATTTTGGCGGAAGTAAAAGGGTTGGAAGAAAAAATTAGAAGTTAGGTCAAGCCTCCTTTGAAAAAAGGAGGTGGCCGAGCAAAGCGAGGTCGGAGGATTTACTCAAAGGACTTTAAATCACCCGTCTCAAATGCTAACGCATTTGATCCACCCTCTTTTTCAAAGAGGGCAATTAAAACCAGTTAATTATGATCTTCGAAGTCCTCGTGATCGCCCTACTTTTAATCCTCAACGCCTTTTTCGCTCTTTCCGAATTTGCTATTATTTTTTCTGATAAAGATAAATTAAAGCGCCAGAACCGCACTGAAACTGGCTGAATAATCAGGAAAATTTTTATCAACAATCCAAATTGGAATTACTTTAATCGGTATTCTAGCCGGAGCTTATGGTGGCACGACAATTGCCGAAAGTATTGAACCTTATTTTGACTCAATAACGCCGCATGGAGCAATTGTTTCGGTTGTTATTGTGGTTGTTATCATCACTTATTTTTCAGTTGTAATTGGGGAAATTTTGCCCAAAAGAATCGCGCTGACAAACCCAGAAAAAATAGCGGTTCGCATCGCTTTGCCGATGTATTTAATTTTAAAAATTTGTTTACTGGGATTGTCAAATAAAGATAGACAATTAAAACCCAAAACCAATATCAGCCTCAAATTGAATTGGTTCTATGAAAAATTGTAAATTTTGTCACTCTACAAACCTTGTGAAAAACGGTATCGTAAGAGAGTCGCAAAGGCATCTTTGCAAAG
>CAIZZE010000050.1 GCA_903937405.1 uncultured Alphaproteobacteria bacterium
ACATTTTGGACAAGTTTTTAGTCATGTTTTTTGACTGGAATTTAGAGGTTTCTATTCGGAGAGAATAGAAAAAACTTGGAAAGCCTTGAAACTGGGGGCGAAAAGTGGATTTTTAGCCCCCCATTTTTTTAATTATGCCGAGTTTAAAAGCTGAAGAAGATTCAGAGTTTTTGCTGTTTAGTTTATGATATGAACTAAACTTATAAAATTTTTTTTCTACTCACAAAATCCAGCGAAATCGAATTCACGCAATATCTAGCATTCTTATTCGTAAATCCTTCACCATGAAAAATATGACCCAAATGTCCGCCGCATTTTTTGCATAAAATCTCAATTCTTCTGCCATCGGCATCAGTAATTTTTGCAACTGAATTTGGAACTTCATCATCAAAACTTGGCCAACCGCAATGCGATTCAAACTTATCTTCGCTGGTAAAAAGCTCGGCAGCGCATTGTTTGCAATGATATTTGCCTTCGCGTTTATTTTCATAAAGCTCGCCGCTAAAAGGCGCTTCGGTTCCTTTGTGTAAAATCACACGCTCTTCTTGCGGACTTAATTTTTTTAAGTTCATAATTATCTAAATTCTTTAAAAAATCATTTGATCAAAATGCAGCATAAATCGCCAGCACAAATTCTCAAGACTACCTTTGGTTACGATAATTTTCGGGGCAATCAAGAAGAGATAATTAATCACGTAATTTCTGGCAATAATTGTTTCGTAATGATGCCAACGGGCGGAGGAAAATCTTTGTGTTATCAAATTCCGGCTTTGTGTCGCGAGGGTTTGGCAATTGTGGTGTCACCATTAATTGCATTAATGCAAGATCAAGTTGGTGCTTTAAAAGAAGCGGGAGTAAATGCGGCGGCGATTAATTCTGGCATGACTTCCGAGCAAAATTGGCAAGTAAAAAAACAGATTCAAAATGGTGAGTTAGATTTACTTTACGTCGCGCCAGAAAGATTATTGATGGAAGAATTTTTACAATTTTTATCAGAATTAAAAATCTCACTTTTTGCAATTGATGAAGCGCATTGTGTTTCGCAATGGGGTCATGATTTTCGTCCGGTTTATACGGAACTTTCGATTTTGGCAAAAAAATTTCCAAATGTGCCGCGAATTGCTCTGACAGCAACTGCAGACACTCCAACCAAAAAAGATATTGTCGAAAAACTGGGTCTAAAAAATGACCGGATTTTTACCGCCAGTTTTGATCGCCCAAATATCAATTACGCAATTGTGCCGCGCCAAAATAGTAAAAAACAATTGCTCGAATTCATCAAAGAAAATCACCAAAATGACAGCGGAATTGTTTATTGTTTGTCGCGTAAAAATGTCGAAGAAACGGCGGATTGGATGAAGGAAGAAGGCTTTAATGTTTTTCCATATCACGCCGGAATGACGTCGGAAAAACGCCAGAAAAATTTAAAAAAGTTTTTGCTAGAAGATTCGGTAATCATGGTTGCAACCATAGCTTTCGGTATGGGAATTGATAAGCCGGATGTGCGTTTTGTGGCCCACATGAATGTGCCAAAAAATATTGAAGCCTATTATCAAGAAACCGGAAGAGCGGGGCGCGACGGCTTGCCGGCAAGCGCTTGGATGTCTTACGGACTTTCCGATATTGCAACTCAACGCAATTTTATTGAGGAATCAAACGCACCGGAAAATCAAAAAAGAATTGAAAGGCAAAAGTTGAATTATTTGCTCGGGCTTTGTGAAGCTTCAACTTGTCGCCGCCAAATTTTGCTCGAATATTTCGGAGATTCCTGCGCGCCTTGTGGCAATTGCGATAATTGTGCTCTCAAGCCCGAAACTTTTGACGCAACTGTCGCGGCGCAAAAAGCGATTTCTTGCGTCCATCGCACCGGACAAAGGTTTGGTGTGGCATATTTGATTGATGTTTTGCTTGGGTCAGAGGATCAAAGAATCAAAAATTTTCAACATGATCAGCTTAGTGTTTTTGGTGTTGGAAAAGAATTTTCGAAAGTGGAATGGCAAAGTATTTTTCGCCAATTAGCGGCGATGAATTTGCTGAAAGTTGATATTGTTGGACATGGCGGTTTACAGATTACAGATGCGGGAAGAAAATTTTTGCAGGAAAAAAACATGCTGCAAATGCGCAAATATTCTGGAAAAGTTAAAGTTAAAACTGCTTCTAAAGTCAAGACTGATATGGCTTTGGAAGGTGATTTTGAAAATGAATTATTTACAAAATTAAAAGCAAAAAGATTTGAAGTTGCTAAGGCACAAAACATGCCGCCTTATATTATTTTTCATGATAAGACTTTGCTTGAGATGATAAAAGTGCAGCCAAAAAATTTGCAGGATATGCTGAAAATAAGTGGTGTCGGTGAGGCGAAAGTGCAGAAATATGGAGAAGTATTTTTGAATATTTTGCTTGGATAAAAATCGGATAGATCCTGAAACAAGTTCAGGATCTATCCGGCAGGTCAGTTTTGTGAAATCAAAAAAATTATTGCGGATGCTGCGATTTAATCGCTGCGCAGCAATTCAAAATTTACCAAATTCGACAAAGTCGAATTTGATTTATCATTAATAATCTTTGCGATCATTTCTATATCCGCCACCGAAGCTATTGCCTCTGTTATCGTCTCTGCTATCTCTTCTGCCTGAATTGCCGCCGAACCCGCCGCCGCTATTTCTGCGATCAGAATTGTTACCGCCGCCGAATCCACCGCTTCTGCGGTCACCAAAGCTTCTGCGACCATCATTTCTGCGTTCGCCGCCACGAGATGCATTTGGATCCTTCTTTTTAGCTTTAGAAACCAAAGGACGGCCTTCGCCAGCTTTTTCTAAAAAGAAATCCAAAATCATTTCAGCATCTTCGTGAGAAACTGCGAAAAATGAAAAGGCATCTAAAATTTTTATGTTGCTAATCGAGCTGCCTTCAATTCCGGTTTGTGCTGAAATAAATTCAATTAATGAGCCAGCATCCATTTGGTCATTGCGGCCTTTGGCGATGAAAAGCTGAGTTTTGCTTTCATCATCTCTAAAATTGTTATTGCGGTTATTGTCGCGTCTTTCATAGCCGCGATTGTCATCGCGTTCATTTGATTGGGAGTAATAATCGTTGCGATTGTCGCGTGAGTTGTAGTTATCGTTCATGTTATTTTTGAAATATTTAGTTTAATTGGGCTTAAATACTGTGATTGTAGTGATCGTGACATGAAGAAAGATGCGAATCGGGAATTTTAAAATCAACAGATTGGCATCAACTGGTCATAACAAAACCATTCTTAAAGTGCTAGCAATAGCAGCTTAAGAATGGTTGGGACGGCAGGATTCGAACCTACGGATGGCGGTACCAAAAACCGCTGCCTTACCACTTGGCGACGTCCCAAAATATTCTCTGGTTGTATGAAGGAAATGATTCTAACAAAAAAGAGGGCGGTTTTTTAGGAGTTGGCTTCGCTGAAGTCAACAAGCTTTTAAAATTTTTGTTATAAAAAGCGTTTTAAAAGTTTTCTTGTAAGAGCAATTATTAAGCCAGTTTTCAATTGACAATCAGCCGTAAAATTCCATAAATTCTAGAGCCTGTCTTTAAATTTATTTGATTGCAGATTTTGGTATATTTTAGCTTATTTTTTAATCAATTTTTCATAAGTTATGAGCGATCTTCAAGAAATCATTCAGTTGTCAGATCAGATCACCAAAAATTCTGATTTATTAGTGAATAAAATCGCCGAACTCAGCTATTCTGCAGCTCACGGCGGTGGAATTGATCCATTTATTTTTGGTCTTACTGTTTTTATTTTAGCTTGTTTTGTTGGATATTTTGTAGTCTGGAAAGTTACTCCCGCACTTCACACACCTTTAATGGCGGTGACTAACGCAATTTCTGGCGTAATTGTGGTTGGTGCTATGATTGCTCTTGGTTCGGTTAAAGATTTTTCCTTAATTTCAATTCTCAGCTTTTTTGCCATTGTAATTGCCTCGATTAATATTTTTGGCGGTTTCTTCGTTACTTGGCGCATGTTGCAGATGTTTAAAAAATAATTCCAAACAACACATAAATTATGCAAAAAATTTGCAGCTTTTTTAAGTCTTTTTCTTGGGCTAAGATTTTTATTATTTTTGCCGCTTTATCACTTTTTTTGAGGGCGTTTTTTTTCTTTTTACAAAGATCAGACATTGATTTTACGCCAGTAATAATTGTTAAATCTCTTGGTCTGGGATTATTTTTTGATCTTCTGGCTTTGTCTTACATCGCGTTGATTCCACTGGCTTATTATACTTTTATTCCAAGTAAGTTTTTTAACTCGGCAAAACATCAAATTGCCAACCGGATTTTTTATTTTCTGTTTTTATTCGTAATCATTTTTTCCTGTTTTTCGGAAGTTATTTTTTGGGACGAATTTCAAACTCGTTTCAATTTTATCGCCGTTGATTACCTGATTTACACAACTGAAGTAATTGCCAATATCATAGAATCTTATCCAATTGTTTTATTGGTTAGTGTGGTTATAGCAATTGCGGCAGCGATTTTCTTTTGTACATACAAAAAAATCATTATTCAAAAGCGAGAAAATTTCTTTTGTCGCGTTAAAAATTTTATTATTTTTTGTACAGTTTTAGGCGCGGCATTTTTTATAGTTGATAGTTCAAAATTAAGCAGAATTTCGCCAAATAATTATGTTAACGAAATTTCTTTAAATGGCATTTACCAACTATTTTCAGCCTATCGTAATAATCAGATTGATTATGATCAGCTCTACGCTAGCGAAGATTTAGGAAGTGCAATTAAAAATTTACGCAGATTAATTTTGGCTCAAGAGCCGCAATCAAAATTCTTAAATGACGAAGATATTTCTCGTCAAATTGCGCAGCCAAAACAAGGTGATGAAAAAAAATATAATGTGATTTTTGTTGTGATAGAAAGTTTAAGCGCAGAATTTTTAGCACATTTTGGAAGCACAGAAAACATTACCCCAAATCTCGATAAATTTGCTGATGAAGGTTTGTTATTTACCAAATTAAAATCAACTGGAACGCGCACCGTTCGTGGTCTCGAAGCTCTTACTCTTGGAGTTCCACCAACTCCTGGAAATTCAATTGTTAGAAGACCAAAAAATGAAAATCTTTTTAATCTTGCCAGCCCGCTGAAAGATCGTGGTTACGAAGCAAAATTTCTTTATGGCGGTGACGGTTATTTTGATAATATGAATTATTTTTACGAAAATAATGGTTTTGAAATTGTTGATCGTCCGAAATTTTCTAAAGACGAAATAACTTTCGCCAATGCTTGGGGCGTTGCCGATGATGATTTATTTAGAAAAACCATCAAAGAAGCTGACAAATCTTACGCGGCAGGAAAGCCATTTTTAAACTTTGTAATGACCACAACCAATCATCGCCCTTTTACTTATCCAAATGGCAAGATTGATATTGATTCAAAAACTGGACGCAACGGTGCTGTAAAATACACCGATTACGCAATTGGAAAATTAATTGAAGAAGCGCGCCAAAAACCATGGTTTGATAATACAATTTTTGTTTTTGTTGCCGATCATTGTGCTGGCTCTGCCGGCAATACTGACATGCCTTTATGGCGTTATCAAATTCCAGCAATTTTTTATGCGCCCAAAATTATCAAGTCGCAAGTTTTTGCCAAAAATATTAGTCAAATTGACATTGCTCCAACCTTGCTTGGTGTGATGAATTTGAGTTACGAATCGAAGTTTTTTGGAACTGATGTTTTAAATAATTCTCAAACAATTGATCAGCATTCTTTTGTTAGCACTTATTCCGATGTTGGCTATTTTCAAGGTGACAAGCTTTATTTACTAAAGCCAAAAAAAGAGAAAAAAGTTTTTGATGTGACGATTGAAAAATATGGTTGGAATGGCTCAAAAGAAGTTGTTACTACAGATTTTGACGCTCAAAAAATGAGTGATGCAATCAGTTATTATCAAGTCGCAAGCTATTTATTTAAAAATGAAAAACTTGGAAATTTCAAAAAAAATTAGAGCGATTGATGTTTTGATCATCATCAATTTAGCCTTGGTTTTCATGGCTTTGTGCCTGATTAATTACACCAATTTTGATCTAAATATCCAAAAATATTTTTTTGATTTTGAATCGAAAAAATGGCTGATTGATAAAGATGAGCCGGTGAAAAAATTTATTTTTTATCAATTTCCGAAAATTCTTTTTGGTGGAATTGTAATTGCCTGTCTAAGTGGCGCAATTATTGGTTTTAGAAGCAACGCTCTTCAAGCCCGTCATCCTGAACTCGTTTCAGGATCTTTCACATCTACAGCCCCAAATTTTTTCACCAAAAATCGCCACAAACTTTTATTAATTTTTTTCGGTCTCGCCTTTGTTCCGCTAATAGTTGGCAACATTAAAAAATTCACCAATGTTTATTGTCCAACGCAGCTAGAAATTTACGGCGAAAAATATCCCTACGTTAAGATTTTTGATCATTATCCAGCTGATTTTTTGCAACCAAAAAAAGCCAAATGTTTTCCGGCGGGACATTCAGTAACAGGTTTCTCGCTATTTATTTTATTTTTTGCGCTGAGAAAAAAACGTTCAAAAATTTACGGCTTATTTAGTGGCGTTATTTCTGGTTGGATTTTAGGTTTTTACCAAATGGCAAAAGGTGCGCATTTTTTTGGTGATACTTTGGTTTCAATGCTGTTATGCTTTTTATTCGCTGCCTTGATTGCGCGATTTTATTTCAAAAAAATCTCATATGACCAACAATAAAATTACTAAAAAATTAACTTTAGGAACTCTTCCAGCTTCTAAAAAAATCTATGTTCAAAGCGACAGATTTGAAGATGTAAAAGTTGCAATGCGTGAAATTGCTTTATCAGAAAAATCGGAAGCAAAATCCTTCACAGTTTACGATCCATCTGGTGTTTATACCGATCAAAATTATTTAGATAAAATCGATCTCAATTGCGGTTTGCCAAAACTGCGCCAGCAATGGATTAAAGAGCGCGGCGATGTTGAAGAAATTGAGGGTCGCAAAGTTAAACCCGAAGATAATGGCATTTTATTTGGCAATGCCAAACCATCGGCTCCAGAATTTGATTTATCAGAATTTAAACCACTTCGCGCCAAAGCTGGTCAAAAGCCAACTCAAATGGCTTACGCCCGCGCCGGCATTATCACCAAAGAAATGGAATATGTTACGGTTCGAGAAAATATTCGCCGCGAAAAATTGATTAAAAATTCAAAATATTCAGGCGAAAAATTTGGCGCAATTTGCCCCGACATCATCACGGCAGAATTTGTGCGCGATGAAATTGCAAGTGGGCGCGCCATAATTCCCAACAACATCAATCACCCTGAATCTGAACCAATGATTATTGGCAGAAATTTCTTGGTTAAAATTAACGCCAATATTGGCAATTCGGCGATCTTTTCTGGCGTTGAAGAAGAGGTTGAAAAAATGATTTGGGCCACGCGTTTTGGCGCCGATACTTTGATGGATTTATCAACTGGAAAAAACATTCACAATATTCGCGAATGGATCATCCGCAATTGTCCGGTGCCGGTTGGCACGGTTCCAATTTATCAAGCGCTGGAAAAAGTTGGAGGGGTTGCCGAAGATTTAACTTGGGAAATTTTCCGCGACACTCTAATTGAGCAAGCCGAGCAAGGTGTTGATTATTTTACAATTCACTCTGGCGTGCGTTTGCAATATGTTCCACTAACCGCAAATCGCATTACGGGCATTGTTTCTCGTGGCGGTTCAATTATGGCAAAATGGTGTTTGTCACATCACAAAGAAAATTTCCTCTACACCCATTTTGAAGAAATTTGTGAGATCATGAAAAAATATGATGTGGCGTTTTCACTAGGCGATGGCCTGCGTCCCGGTTCAATTGCTGATGCTAATGACGAAGCACAATTAGGCGAATTAAAAACTTTAGGCGAATTAACGCAAATTGCCTGGAAGCATGATTGCCAAGTGATGATTGAAGGTCCAGGTCACGTGCCAATGCATTTGATTAAAGAAAATATGGACAAGCAACTTGACTGGTGCCACGAAGCGCCATTCTACACTTTAGGACCATTAACCACCGACATTGCTCCGGGCTACGATCACATCACTTCCGCAATTGGCGCGGCAATGATTGGCTGGTTTGGCACCGCAATGCTTTGCTACGTAACGCCAAAAGAGCATTTAGGTTTGCCAAATAAAGAAGACGTTCGCGAAGGTGTAATAACTTACAAACTCGCCGCTCACGCCGCCGATCTTGCCAAAGGCAAAAAAATCGCCAGACTTCACGACGACGAACTTTCCAAAGCAAGATTTGAATTTCGCTGGGAAGACCAATTTAACTTGTCCCTCGACCCCGAAAAAGCCAAAAGTTTCCACGACGAAACCCTCCCAGCAGACGGCGCCAAAGTCGCCCATTTCTGCTCCATGTGCGGCCCAAAATTCTGCTCAATGAAAATCACGCAAGATGTGCGCGATTACGCCGCGAAGCAAAAAGAGGCGGAAAAAGGAATGGAAGAGATGAGCGAAAAATTCAAAGAACTCGGCTCTGAAGTTTACGTAAAAGCAGAATAATCTGCTTCATGAAAACCCTAAGCTGGACGGAGTTTGCAACTCCCGTCCTGTGGAGGAAAATTAGTTAGCGTGTCTTTGTGAAATAATCTTCGAATCCGTCCTGCGAGGCGAAGCGCTAATTCAATTTGCGGCTAGCAAGATATTTTCTAACTAAAGAAATTAGCGGCAATAAAGCCCAGATGCTTTCTAAAATTATAAAAGGCAGGCTTTTTGTAGCTATTGCGTAATAAAGCAAACAAAGCCCGCCGCAGAAATTAAGTAATTTATAGCTCACCGACTCTCCAAACTTTCCGTTACGCAAAGTTATTGCCAGTGCCGCAATACATAAAATGCTGCCAATAATTCCGATAAACATAGCCATAAATTTTGGTAAATATAAAATTGATCGAGCCAAAGTGAGCTCAAGATAAATATAATTTTTTTTAAATCAGCCTAAACAAAGAAGCAAAAATGACTCTAGAAACCGAACGCCTAATTCTAAGAAATTGGCAAGAAAGCGATGTCGCGCCTTTTGTTAAGATGAATCAAGATTTGGAAGTGATGAAATATTTTCCTGCCTTATTAAGTGCTGAGGAAACCAAAAACTTGGTGGAAAGATTTAAGCTGCATTTTTGCGAACATGGATTTGGGCTTCTTGCGGTTGAATTAAAAAGCGAAAAAAAAATTCATCGGGTTTGTAGGGCTTTTCATACCAAGCTTTGAAGCGCATTTTATGCCGGCAGTGGAAATTGGTTGGCGACTTTCTTCAAAATATTTTAACAAAGGTTTTGCAACGGAAGCAGCGAAAAAAGTTTTGGAATATGCTTTTGGCGAATTGAAGCTGAAAGAGGTGGTTTCGTTTGCCGTGATAACTAATCAGCCTTCGATTAATGTGATGAAAAAGATCGGAATGACGCATGATTCAAAAGATGATTTTCAACATCCAAAACTAGATAAAAACCATCCGTTAAGTTTGCATGTTTTATATAGAATAAAATCACCCGTCTCAAATTCTAGCAAGTAATGCCAGAGGATTTATTTTATTTATTACAATTGATTTGATTTAGTTAAAATTATAATTACTTTATAATTACATTTTAACCATAATCTAAATCAATATGCTGGCAAAAATAGTTCAAATCGGCAGTTCAAAGGGCATTAGAATTCCAAAAGTTATTCTTGAGCAATGTCATTTTTTACATGAAGTAAATATGACAGTTGATAAAAAAAAGTTGATAATCGAGCCGGTAAAAAGTGCCGTCAGAGCTGGGTGGAGAGAAGCTTTCAGGGCTGATAAAAAGCCGATAAGCAAGAAAGAAAAGATCGAATATATTCCAACTAAATTTGATGATGAGTGGGAGTGGTAATTAGTCCTAAAAAGGGGGTTAAACCTTAATAACTATTGCCAAATTTATTATGATTTAGAGATTGGGATTATCCCAATAATTAGTTCACCAACACTAGAAAATATGAAAAGATTCGACATTTATTTAACAGATTTAAACCCAACTATCGGCAAAGAAATTAAAAAAATTAGGCCTGCGGTAATAGTTAGTCCTGATGATTTAAATGATGAAATTGATACCGTAATAATTGCGCCGATGACAACTCAAATCAGAAAATGGCCGACCAAGGTTTTAGTAAATTTTGCGGATAAAGAAGGGCAGGTGATGTTAGATCAAATAAGGGTGATTGATAAAAAAAGACTGAAGAAGAAATTGGGTCATTTGCATGGCGCCGTTACCAATCAGATTCTTAAAAAATTAAGGGAAATATTTAGTTAAAGTAATCTTATCTTAAATCACCCGTCTCAAATGCTGTTGCATTTGATCCACCCTCTTTTTCAAAGAGGGCTGGGTCTTTAGCCTACTTTGCAAAAGGAGGTGGCACGAAGTGCCGGAGGATTTATTCACAAAGAATTAAAATTTTATTGGATATTGTTTTTAACCCAAATCCGTCATTAGAAAAAAATCCACACAAAAAGTCGTTCAATTTTTCTCTATTTCTTAGGTCAATTTCCTTCTTCACGAAGGTTCAAAAATTGAGTTGAAACGAATTGGTTTTTGGAAGTTGGTGGATTCTTCCTAGAGGTTGGTGATCCAGCCTCGTTTTTGCA
>CAIZZE010000051.1 GCA_903937405.1 uncultured Alphaproteobacteria bacterium
CGTCTCTGGTGGTGGAACTTGTGTGCTTGGATGTACGATTCCTGCGGGAAGCGGGACTTCTACAACTCTTGTTGCGGCTGGTTCAACCAGTGTAACTTGTGACTCAGTCGGTTTTTCGGGAAACCTTACTTATACTTGTTCTGGTGGATCAGCAATTGTTGTTGCTACTGCTTGTGCTGTTGCTCCTACTTATCTTGTTTTATCATCAGGTACTTCAACTACAGTTCCAGTCGGATATACCCAAGCCAAGATTTGGGCAGTAGGTGCTGGTGGCGGTGGTGCAGGTGGTGTCGCTTATAAAACATGGATCTCCGGCAACAGGTTTGGTTGTAGTGGCGGTGCTGCCGGTGCGTACGGTGGAAATGGCGGCAACGGAAAATTTGGCGGCGACGGCGCTGCTGGCCTTGGTCCAATCGCAGTAAGTGGTGGAAGTGGCGGCAGTGGAGTAGTGGTAATTAAGTTTTTCTAAATTACCGCTTAAAATTTGCTCTGCTTGATTTATTAGCTGTAATTTTCTTAGACAGTTTCTAAGATTAAGATCTTCATACTTAAATCTAAAAAATGTTCGTAAAACTTTTTCAATTCAAAAACTTTGCCAAAAATTTTCGCTTCTTCGCGCCTTTTTCGCTTGTCTGCTTTTTGGTGTTTTTAGGTTTGGTAATTCCTGCGATTATAAATTCACCGCTTGATTACCAACAAAGTAACGCGGTGAAAATCATGTATGTACATGTTCCCGCAGCATGGATGGCGTTGATGATTTACAGTTTGATGGCGATTTTCAACATTTCCGGATTCATCTGGAAAAACCCGTTTTTTTATTTAATTTCCAAGTCAATCGCTCCAATCGGTTGTGTATTTACATTTGTAACATTAGTTACCGGCAGCATTTGGGGCAAGCCGATTTGGGGAACTTGGTGGGTTTGGGATGCGCGGCTTACTTCGGTTTTAATTTTATTTTTTTTATATCTCGGCTACATCATTTTACTCGATTCATTTGATGATCGCGAAAAGGGTGAAAGAATTGCTGCGATAATTTCGATAATCGGTTTTGTAAATGTGCCGATAATTAAATTTTCTGTAGAATATTGGAATTCATTGCATCAGCCCGCAAGCATTATGAGAAGCGGCGGCGTGGCGGTTGATGCAGCGATGTTAAAACCTTTGCTTTTGATGTTTGGAACTTATTTTTCTTATTTTGTTCTTCTGTCTTTGTTAAAAGTAAAAACAGAAATTCTACTTAAAAAATCCCAAAAAAATTTTTAATTTATGACTTACGTCGTTACCGATAATTGTGTACGTTGTAAATACACTGACTGCGTTTCAGTTTGTCCGGTTGATTGCTTTTACGAAGGTGAAAATATGTTGGTAATTGATCCGGAAGCTTGCATTGATTGTGGCGTTTGCGTGCCTGAATGTCCGGCAGAAGCGATTTTTCCTGAAAGTTCAGAACTCGTTGAATGGGTTGATATCAACCGCAAATATGCCAAAGAATGGCCGGTAATTACCAAGCGCAAAGATGCGCTTCCGGAAGCGAAGGAATTTGATGGTATGAAAGATAAATTCAAAAAATTCTTCGATCCACGACCTCCTAAAAATTCTGAAAAATAAAATTTAAAATGATTGATTTATCTAAAAATAAAAAAGCTCTTTTGCAGCTGCCAAAACCTAAAGCGGTGATTTTTGACTGGGATAATACTTTGGTTGATACATGGCCGCTAATTCACGAAGCAATTGACAAGACAATGGTGGCGATGGGGCGCGAACCTTGGGGTTTGGAGAAAGTTCGCGACACGGTTCATAAATCAATGCGCGAATCTTTCCCAATAATTTTTGGTGATGATTGGGAAAAAGCGGGTGAGATTTATAAAAATTCTTATCGCTCAATTCATTTGGATAAAATTGAGCTTTTGTCAAATGCCATGAATTTAGTTAATAAGTTAGAAGAGCAGGGAATTTTGCAGATTTTGGTGAGTAATAAAATTGGAATAACTTTGCGCAAAGAAGCGACAAAACTTGGAATTGATCGTAAGTTCTTTTCAATCATTGGTGCATCTGACGCATCATTCGATAAACCAAGTCGCGAACCAGTTGATCTGGCTTTACTTGGAAGTGGTTTGGATCCAAAAAAAGACGTTATTTGGTTTGTTGGTGATACAATCGCAGATGTTGAATGCGCTTATAACTCAGGCTGCATTTCCGTAGTTTATGGGCATTCGGGAAATCAGATTTCTAAAACTATTTCCTTAGAATTTTTACAAGAAAAGAATTTGCCGATTTATTTTGATCATCAGGAATTGGTGGAAATTCTGAAGTAAGTTAGTTGAGTTAGGATTAATAATTTTTTTTAGCAAAAAAGAATTATGAGGAAGCCCTGACATTAATTTGCGGCTCGCTTTATTTGGCTGGGAGTTTTTTGGAAATTAATAATTCTTGTTTTTAGAACTACCAAAAACTTTCCGCAATTTTTTCGCCCATGATATTTTGCTAAACCCCTTTTCTTCGCCTTCCTTTAATATGTGAACAGTCTTAATCCACAAAATCGTCCCACCCAAAATAATCACCGCAATATTCTTCAAAATAATCGGTACATTCCCCACCATAATCCCAAAAATTAACCAAAAAATCACGCCAATAATTGAAAGCAAATACATCCAAAACGAAATGCCTTTGGTGTCTTTCGTTTTGATAGTTTTAATAGCTTGGGGAACATAGCCAATCATGGTAAAGAAGGCTGCGATTGAGGCGATGATGTCGGGAGTTGTCATAATTGAGCTTCTAAAAGTTTTTCAGTAGTTAGAAAGTGAATAAAGTTTTTTAGTAATCCTTCCGGCCTTTTTCCTTTTTTGATTAAAATCCCATAAGTCATCTCAGGAAAATAATCAGTTAAAATTTTTCCAACTAACTCGCTTTCCGGCTCACCTTCTAGAACTATATTTGAAATCATCGCAATTCCAACTCCGGCTTTTACAAATTTTTTTAAAATTTCCCAATCAGACATTTCAAAGTCAATCGTGCTGCGAATTTTGTGAGCTTTTAGCAATTCTTCAAATGCGGGAAGCGTAATAAGTTTTGGGTCGATGCGAACTAATTCAAATTTTGCGACATCGGACAAGGTAATTTTTTTCTTTTTTGCCAACGGATGATCTTTTCTCGTTAATAAGATTGGTTGGTATTTGACGATAGGGGAAAACTCAAACTCACTTGGTATTTCTTCGCGATCCATCGGATAAATAAACATATCAATTTCGTCATTTTGAAGCCTCGAAATGCATTCGCTTTTTGATAAATTTCTAATTTTAAATTTTACTGATTCATGATTATCTTTGAAGTTTTTTAAATATTTCGGCAAAATGTATGAAATGCCAGCATGATTACTCGCAAGGTCTATAGTGTTTAATTTTTTACCTTGGATATTTTGAACAAAACTTTCAAATAAATCATCGAGTCCCTGAATGTAATATATAGCTTGCGCATAAAGAGTTCGTCCAGCTTCAGTTAATTTCATCTTTTGACCTTCACGCTTAAAAACCTTTAATCCAACATCTCTTTCCAACGACTGAATTTGTAAAGTTACCGCCGCTTGCGTTAAGCCCATTTTTTTGGCAGCTTTTGAAATGCTGCCAGTTTGAACTGTATGATGAAAGCCTTTCAGCTGCTGAACGCGATTACGTTTATAATAGAATTGTTTGGTAGACATATTAATTAATTTAATGGGTTTGTGATTATAATTAATTTGTCTTTTTTACGTTAATCAACTTTTCTGCGGCAACATTTTTGAAATTCTTTAACAGCAACTCATTTCGAGACATGAAGCAATTTTTAACTTCTACTGATTTTACTTCAAATTCTTCAGAGCTTCTAACCTCCATCACCCACGAATTAAAAACCCCACTAAACGCCATCATCGGCTTTTCCGATGTTCTGCGTGAAGATATTAACAACCCTAATTTACTGGCTGAATGCTTGGATTACATTTCCGAAATCAATCGCGCTGCTGTTGAGATGAATGAGTTGGTTAATGATTTACTTGATGTTGGCGCGATTGCATCGGGGAATTTTTCGGTGGATTTGAGTTGTGATATTGATGTTGGTGATGTTTTAAAAAGAGTGCTGCGAATTAATCATGATTATGCGTTAAAGAGAAATGTGAGTTTGAAGTTGGAAATTGGTGATGATGTAAAATTTATGAAGCTTGATGAAAAAAGGATGAAACAGGTTTTGACTAATCTTATTTCTAACGCCGTGAAATATA
>CAIZZE010000052.1 GCA_903937405.1 uncultured Alphaproteobacteria bacterium
CAAGAAACATCAAAATTATTGCTAAATTGGGAAATAAAACTTAAATTTTTCGTAACTGAATTTTTTATTCAAAAATTCGGAATCAAAAAATCTCTGGGATCGAAATTTACTTGGGTAGATTTGGATTTTTAGAGGTTCCCTGAATAAGTGTGGTCAATTTTATTGCTAAAACTGCGCTCCATTCGCACCATTTCAATTTCAAGATCAGACTGGATTTTGTTTTTAACCAATTGCGTCAATTGAATGGTAAACCATGTCAGCATTAATGCAGCAATGATTAATGTTGCGACAAAAATTTAGGCAATATTAAGTTTTATCTCAGATTTGGAAATATTTTTGACCATGAATTTTTAAAAGCTTTTTAAGATTTCCAAATAAGTTTTTTGCAATTGTTCAATTTCTCCAACTTCAGAAAATTCATCAATTCGATGTGCAGTTTTATTGATTAAACCAATTTCCACAACTTCGGCGTAATCCTTGATAAATCTGGCATCAGAAGTTCCGCCCGTAGTGCTTAAAACTGGTTTTTTGCCGCAGATTTTCTGAACAGCATTTACTGTAATTTCAGCAAGTAAAGCTGGTTTGCTTAAAAAACTTTCGCCGCTGGTTCTATGAATCAATTCATATTTTGCACCAAAGCCAACAGTTTTTTTGCAAGCATATTCAACAAGATCAATAATTGATTGCGAAGTATGTATATCGTTGAAACGCACGTTAAATGCGGCTCCAGCCTCGTTTGGAATTACATTTCCGCCGAGATTTTGTGAAGTTATTGAAGTGATTTCAAGATTGGTGGCATCAAAAAATTTTGTGCCGTCATCGAATTTATGATCTTTCAAAATTTTCAAAAGATTTAGCAAAACTGTGATTGGATTTATCGCATTTTCTGGATAAGCAACGTGACCTTGTTTGCCGATAATTTTTACTGTAAAACCAATAGATCCGCGTCTTCCAACTTTTATCATTTCGCCGAATTTTTCCGGATTTGTGGGCTCACCAACTAAACAATGTGAAATTGTTTTGTTAGATTCTTTCATCCATTCCAGAACTTTTTTAGTTCCGTTTACACCGTCATTTTCTTCATCATTAGTGATTAAAAAACCGATGCCAAAATCGGGTTTTTTATTTGTTGATAAAAATTCTTCAACTGCCGAAACAAAGCAGGCGATGGCGCATTTCATATCAGCAGCGCCGCGACCAAAAAGTTTTCCATCAATAATTTTTGCGGCGAATGGATCATGCGTCCAAGATTCTTTATTTCCTTCATTTACAACGTCGGTGTGGCCGGCGAAATATAAAGTTTTTTTCGAATTATTAGGGTTCAAAACCGCGTGCAGATTATTTACTTTGTAAGAATTGTCGCCGTCATATTCCAAAAAATCACAAGAAAATCCTAAGTTTTTTAAATAATCAGCGAGAAATTCAATAACTTGTAAATTCACGCCGCTGTAAGATGGAATTTGAATTAGTTTTTGCGAAAGAGTAATTGCGTCAAGTTTCATCGTTGATATTTTTGGTTGAGCGGAAAGAATAATGTTCAATAGATCCTGAAACAAGTTCAGGATGACGATGTGGAAAAGTTTGTGCTCAAACTAAACACTAACTCTGTCATCCTGAACTTGTTTTATCTGTCATCCTGAACTTGTTTCAGGATCTATTAGTAGAAGTTTTATTTTTTCTCTCACTTAAATCAATCAAACAATGTTAGACATAAAATGGATCCGCGAAAATCCTGAAAAATTTGATGCGGCAATGATTGCCAGAAGCAATGAAATCAGAGCTTTCGAGCTTTTGAAATTTGATGAAGAAAAAAGAAAAAAAACTTTTTTGATTCAAGAATTGCAAGCCAAAAGAAATAAATTTGCTAAAGATATTGCTGAAATAAAAAAATCTGGCGGCGACGCATCTTCGCTTTTAGAAGATTCAAAAAAAGTTAATGTTGAGTTAACCGCGGCTGAAAATGATTTTTCAATTGATGAAAAATTAAATGAAATTTTAGTGACACTTCCAAACATTCCGCACGAGTCAGTTCCGATTGGCTTTGACGAAAATGACAATGTTGAAATTGAAAAATTTGGCACTCCAAAAAAATTCTCTTTCACTCCCAAAGCTCACGATGATTTAGGTGAAAATTTAAAAATGTTGGATTTTGATCAATCGGCTTTGATGTCGGGCGCTAGATTTTCAACCTTGTCGGGAGCCTTGGCGCGCATGGAACGGGCGCTTTCAAATTTTATGCTCGATGTGGCGCTGGAAAATAATTATACCGAAGTTTCGCCGCCAAATTTAGTAAAATCAGAAGCGATGCATTTTTCTGGTCAATTGCCAAAATTTTCTGAAGATGCTTTTTCAACAATTGATGGTTATTGGTTAATTCCAACTGCCGAAGTTTCTTTGGTAAATTTAGTTGCCAAAAAAACTTTAGCCGAAAGCGATTTACCAATCCGTTTCACCGCTTATACGCCGTGCTTTCGCCGCGAAGCCGGTTCTGCCGGAAAAGATACCAAAGGTTTGATTCGTCAACATCAATTTAAAAAAGTAGAATTGGTTTCAATCACAACGCCTGAAAAATCTGAAGCCGAGCATGAAAGAATGACCAATGTTTCTTGTGAAATTTTGCGTCGTTTAGAATTGCCATTTAGAAAAATTCTTTTGTGCAATGGCGACATGGGATTTTGCGCCCAAAAAACTTATGATTTAGAAGTTTGGTTGCCAAGCCAAGAAAAATATCGCGAAATTTCTAGCTGTTCCAATTGCGGCGATTTCCAGGCGCGACGCGGTTCGATAAAATATAAAAATAAAGACGGCAAAAATAATTTTGTACATACTTTAAACGGATCAGCTTTGGCGGTGGGCAGAACTTTGGTTGCAATTTTAGAAAATTACCAAAACGAAGATGGATCGATTAATGTTCCGGAGGTTCTGGTTAATTACATGAATGGGGTTAAGAAAATTTCGTTAAATTAATTCGTAAATTCTAATTAAGATTATTTGAGATAATATTTTCTTGCTAAATTGTATTTCGTTCATATTTTACGCCGCTCCCAAAAAAAATTTTTCCAAACTAAAACTTAAACAAAAAAAATGGCTAATACCAAATCAGCTCAGAAAGCACTTCGCGGCAGCGCAGCAAAGAAAGAAGTTAACAACTCTAGAAGAAACAGAATCAGAACTTTCGTTAGAAAAGTTGATGATGCTGTTAAAGCGGGTGACGAACCTAAAGCTCGTGAAGCCTTTAAAGCACTAGAGCCAGAAATCATGCGCGGTGTTACTAAAAAAGTTTATAAATTAAACACTGCTGCAAGAAAATTGAGCAGAATCGCCTCAGCAATTCGTAAAATAAACGCAAAATAATTTGAAAATTATTTCATCTTTTCGTTCCTCATTGAGCCACACCAATATTGACTTCATGAAGGTGCATAAACTGGCATTATTAATGTCGGTTATTTGCATTATTGGGTCGTTGGCTTTAGTGTTCGTTAAGGGATTAAATTTCGGAATTGATTTTGCCGGTGGTATTTTAATCGAAGCCAGAATGGCTGAGAATGTTGATGTAGCAAAGGTTCGCGAACTCATCACTTCGCAAATCAAAGATGTTCAAATTCAAAATGTAGATCAAAAAGATTTACTTATCCGCGTTGCCAAAGCCGATGAAGAGCAATCGGTTATCGTTAAAAAAATTCAGGAAATCTTAAATCAAAATTTTACCAATGTTGAATATCGTAAAATTGATTATGTTGGCCCACAAGTTGGCGCAGAATTAATCTGGAAAGGTTTTTTGGCGCTGATTATGTCTTTCGCTTTCATCATGATTTATATTTGGATCAGATTTGATTGGCAATTTGGTATTGGCGGGATTTTTGCCTTAATTCATGACGCAGTTTTAACTTTAGGTTTTTACTCTTTAAGTGGCTTGGAATTTAACCTAACTTCAATCGCCGCAATCCTTACAGTTATTGGCTATTCCATTAATGATTCGGTGGTGATTTATGACCGCATCCGCGAAAATTTGCGCCGTTATAAAAAAATGAATTTAGCTGATCTGATTAATTCCAGCACTAATTCAACTTTAAGCAGAACAGTTTTAACTTCAGGCGTAACTTTATTTTCTCTTTTAGCTTTGATGCTATTTGGCGGCGAAGCTTTATATAGTTTCAGCACCGCAACTTTTGTTGGGATTGTGATTGGAACTTATTCTTCAATTTATATTTCGGCTCCAATTTTGATTTATCTCGATCCACGCAAAAAAGAAGAAAAGAAAAAGTAATATTCGCAGTAATAATATTACGAGAAAAAGCTCTGCAAGAAACCTCATTATTTTGTTAGATTCTGAAACAAGTTCAGGATGACGGTGTTGGAAAATTTATTATCAAAACTAAATCACTAATTTCGTAATCATAAGTTCTTAGTTTCTAAAAAAAATTCCCCAAGAAAAGAGACTTAAATTTTAATATTTTTACAACCTGAAGTAGAACCATCTTGACTTCTGAAGTTAGTTCATTTTATTTTCCTCTTTCTTTGAAGACGGGCTTCAAACCACATTATAAATACTTAGGATAAATCTTGAAACCATCATTTCATACTCTAGCAAAAACAGTAATGAAAGTTTCGACCTCTAAGATCACCAAAGATGTTGCGAGGCGTACTATTTCTACAATGCATCAGCGTGTAACGGAAAAATATCATGCGCCTATATTGCCAGGTACTTCAGTAACCGATATTCAAAAATTGGCAATGAAGTTAGCGGGAAAATCTTCGGAAGAAAATATTTCAATTAAGCCACAATCCGAACATCATTTAACGAAGCATCATTTAGAAAATCATCAAACTCGTGCGATGTGGACCAGAGCGACGAATAAGGGTGGTGGTAGCGGCCCAGCTTGGCGCGGATATTAATTAATTAGCTTCATCAGTTCCAAATAAATCAACTTTTAATACCCAGCCTTTTTTGCCATTGATCTTAATGCCACACCAATCTTCCAGACATTTTAAATAATCACCAATCACGTTATTTTCCAAACGATAAATAATCCGTGATTTCTCACTATCTTTGCCATGCATGTTGACAAAGCTTTTAGTGGTGCGAACCATCAAGGTTCTTTTTTTGGTGAGTAAGCTTTGCGTAACCCAACCGGTTTGACCTTCATAATCTTCAATTTCATTCCAATTATCATATTCGCTAATCACTCGAACCGGTAAACCGCGCAATTTGAAGGTGAATTTTATTGGATAATTTTGACCAGGACCAGAGCGCACATTGGTTTCGTTGGAACGTAGTGAGGCAAAATAATTTACTTCGCTAATGGCGCGCGAGGCATAAGCGGGAAGGGTGAAAAAAAATAATGCTAAAACGGTTACTAAAAATTTTTTCATTTTTTCATTTTTGATTTTGCCTCGTGAAATTTCTTTCCGCCTTCAGGTAAATTTATTTGTTTGCTGCGCGAAACCGCCAAATCATCTGCTGCAACATTTTTGGTAATCACGCTTCCTGCACCAACAACAGCGCCATCGGCGATTTCAACAGGTGCTACCAAAGCTGAATTTGATCCGATAAAAACATTTCTACCGACGGTAGTTTTGGATTTATTGTAACCATCATAATTACAAGTGATTGTGCCTGCGCCAATATTGCTTTCTTCGCCAATTTCAGAATCACCAATATAACTTAAATGATTAATTTTAGCGCCCTTTTTTATTTGGGATTTTTTGATTTCAACAAAATTTCCAACCCGCACATTTTCACCAATTTCTGTTTCAGGACGAATTCTGGCAAAAGGCCCAACAACTGCGCCAGATAAGATTTTAGCGCCTTCAATGTGAGAAAAAGATTTAATCTCAACATTTTTTTCAATTGCAACTTTTGGTCCAAAAAAAACTTGCGGATGAATCACAACATCTTGGGCAATTTTAGTGTCGAAAGAAAAATAAACTGAAGATGGATCAAGCAGCGTTACGCCTAAATCCATCATTTTTCTTCTTAATTGTTGTTGTTTTATTTCTTCAATTTTTGCCAGTTCAAAACGCGAATTTACACCTAAAACTTCTTCAAGTTTGGTTTTTAAAAAAGTGCGTTTCAATCCCAATTCGCCTGCAATTTCAACTATGTCAGTTAAATAAAATTCTTGAACAGCATTTTCATTTTTAACTTTAGCTAAAAGATTTTTAAGCTGTGTGCCAGCAACTCCCATAACGCCGGAATTGCAAAGAGCGATTTTTTTTTCTTCAGCAGTGGCATCTTTAAACTCAACGATTTTTTCTAAATGCCCGTTTTCATCAACAACCAAGCGACCATAAGAATTTTCTTCTTCATCATCAAAACCTAAAACACACAAAGAAAAATCATCGAGTTTTTTTGACATTTTTTCTAAAGTGGCGTGAGTTGTAAGCGGCGTGTCGCCGTAAAGAATTAAAGTTTTTTCACCTAAATCGGAAATATTTTCTAAAGCCGTTGAAACCGCGTGAGCTGTGCCTTTGCGCTCTTTTTGTAAAGCGAATGAAATTTTTATTTCGGGATGATTTTTAAGAATTTTTTCTTGCGAATTTTGCATCTCTTGCGAAACCACAATCGTAATATTTTTTGGATTCAGGCTTTTAGCTTCATCAATCACCAAATTTAACATTTCACGATTCGCCACTTTATGCATTACTTTCGGCAAATCCGATTTCATACGACTGCCTTTGCCAGCAGCAAGGATAATGATTGAGAGGTTGTTGGTCATAGAGAATTCATAATAAAAATTATTTTTGGTAATTTTTAAGATAGGTCAAAGTCAAAGAAAAGAAGTTAGATTAATTTTTAATTTTTCTATCTCGAAATGATCTTGAGGTGGGAAAGGAGTAAGGTTCCCGAGTCTGTAAAAACAGACTCGGGATTTTATTTAGTTAGCAGCTTTGTTAACCAGTTTATTTTTCGCAATCCATGGCATCATGGCGCGAAGTTTTTCGCCGGTTTCTTCGATTGGATGAGCTTTGCCTTTAGCGCGCAGAGCATCGAAGTTTTTCTTGCCGGTTGCATTTTCTTGCATGAATTCTTTAACGAATTTTCCTTTCTGGATTTCAGTTAAAATTTTCTTCATTTCTTTTTTGGTTTTTTCGGTAACGATTCTTGGGCCGCGAGTTAAATCGCCATATTCTGCCGTGTTTGAAATTGAATAACGCATGTTAGCAATGCCGCCTTCATAAAGAAGATCAACGATCAATTTCATTTCGTGCAAACATTCGAAATATGCCATTTCTGGTGCGTAACCAGCTTCAGTTAAAGTTTCAAAACCAGCTTGGATTAAAGCAGTAACGCCGCCACAAAGAACAGCTTGTTCGCCGAAAAGATCGGTTTCGCATTCTTCTTTAAAGTTAGTTTCGATAATTCCTGAACGGCCACCGCCAACAGCTGAAGCGTAAGAAAGAGCGATTTTAAGTGCATTGCCAGAAACATCTTGAGCAACTGCAACTAGGCATGGAACGCCACCACCTTTAACATATTCGCCGCGAACTGTGTGTCCCGGACCTTTTGGGGCAACCATGAAAACGTCTAAATCTTTTCTTGGTTTGATCAATTTGAAATGCACGTTAAGACCATGAGCAAAAGCCAAAGCAGCGCCTTTTTTCATGTTTTTTTGTAAATCATTTTTATAGATTTCAGCTTGTAATTCATCTGGAGTTAGAACCATCAAAACGTCAGCCCATTTTGCAGCGGCAACATTTGATAAAACTTCAAAGCCAGCATTTTGTGCTTTGACAATTGTTGGCGATCCTTCGCGAAGAGCAATTTTAACTTCAGCAACACCGCTATCTCTAAGGTTTTGTGCATGTGCGTGAGCTTGAGAACCATAGCCAATGATGGCAACTTTTTTTGATTTGATGATGTTTATATCAGCATCTTGGTCGTAGTAAACTTTCATGATTTTATTTTTTCAATTATTAAAAAATAGGAGAGGGACGGGCAAAATATTAAGATTAATGAACTTGTCAACGTGTGAAATTTTTAGGTCGTCGAGCAAAGCACGAAGTGCGTCGTCGAGACGCTAGCTCGATGATCAGGCTAGCGTCTCGAAGACTTCTTTATTTAATAAAAATTTACAACTCCAGTTGCTACATTGTACATACCGCTGGCAATTGCAATTTTACCTTCTTTGTGAAGATCGCGAATAATTTTGCTATCTTTTAAAACTTGTTTAGCAACCCGTTGCACGTTAATTGTAGCAACTTGCTCTACAAATTCCAAATCATGAAAATCTTGAGTCGATTTAATGGAATGAACAGCTTTAACTGACGGTTTTATTTTTTTCAAAAGTCCGGTTAATTTTCCTAATTCAACATTATTGCAAGCGCCTTTGATTGCGCCGCATTCGCTGTGGCCCAAAATCATAATTAATTTTGCGCCGGCAATTTCACAGGCAAATTCCATGCTGCCTAAAATATCGTCATTTAAAATATTTCCGGCAATTCGACAGCTAAAAATATCGCCCAAACCTTGGTCAAAAATTAATTCAGCAGAAGTGCGTGAATCAATGCAACTCAACACTAAAGCAAAAGGATGTTGCTCTCCGGAAGTTTCGTTAATTTGCTGTAAAAGATTGCGGTTTAATTTCAGGTTATTGACGAAACGCTGATTGCCATCTTTTAAAATTCTCAAGGCTTTAGCCGGAGTTAAAGAGTCGCGCACTTCTTTAGTTAAAGCTGAAACTTCCTGATGTTCAGAATTTTGTAAAACATTTTTGGCATGATAATTATTTCGTAAAATGAAGAAAGTGGCAAAACCCATGCCAATTCCAACTCCTTTTAAAAGATCGAAATAAAACATGCCGGCAATTGTTGCTAAAAATGGTAAAAATTGCTCTAAACCTAATTGATAAGTTTGTTTGAAGATCGCAGGTTTTGCTAGTTTATAACCAACCGACAAAAGCACACAGGCCAAAGTGGCAAGCGGGATCATGTTGAGTAAATCGGGAATTGCGATGGCGCAAATTAATAATAAAAATCCGTGTGATATTGTTGACATTTTTGTTTTTGCGCCAAAGCTGATATTAGCGCCAGAGCGTGCTACAACCTGTGTGATTGGTAAACCTCCAATTAAACCAGAAACGATATTTCCTAAACCTTGCGCTTTTAATTCACGATTAGTTGGAGTTATGCGTTTTTGTGGATCAAGTTTATCTGCCGCTTCAACGCAGAGTAGAGTTTCGATGCTGGCGATAATTGCCATTACAAAAGCTATTCCGTAAATTTCAGGATTGGAAATTTGTGAGAAATCAGGTAAAGTAAATTGCTGGAAAAATTCGCCAAAGCTTGAAGTAACAGGGATTTTTACGATTTTATTTTCGCCAAGTTCTAAAAACTTGCCCAAAATAATCCCGGCAATAACCGCAACTAAAGGACTTGGAACTGCTTTAAAAATTTTATGCTTTTTTGCTAAAACTTGTTCCCACAGAACCAGGATCAGCATTGAAACTATGGCAATCAAAATGGCATTTGGGGTAATGAAGTTAAGCATATGTGACAATTCTGAGAAAGTGTTTTGACTGTCGAGAATGTCGAAATCGAAATCATCTTTAAATTCAGCATTATAACCAATGGCGTGAGGAATTTGTTTTAAAATTATGATTAAGCCAATGCCGGTTAACATGCCTTTTATCACCGATTTCGGAAAGTAGCGAGCGACGCTGCCGAGTTTTAAATATCCAGCAATCACTTGAATCATGCCCATTAAAACAACTGATAAAAGAAAAGATTGCCATGAATCGCCAAGAGCGGCGATATAGCCAAGAACTACAGCTGAAAGTCCGGCAGCGGGGCCACTAACTCCGAGCGCGGAACCGCTTGCAGCACCAACAACAATACCGCCAACAATACCGGCGATAATTCCCGAAAATAATGGTGCGCCCGAGGCGAGTGCAATTCCTAAACAAAGTGGAAGTGCGACGAAAAATACAACCAAACTGGCTGGCAAGTCATATTTGAGATTATTGAAAATAGATTTCATGAAAATTTAGCAAATAATTAAGGAAAACTTGTGGTGAGGCAAATTGAATTTTAAGCGTTGGGCGGTGATGTTGGAACGTCAGAGAAATTTTGCGGAAGAGTTAAATCATTATTTTGAGGCAAGTAGAAAGAAATCCTGAAAGTTGAGATAATTTCAGAAGGATGAGTGAAGAATTTCTCTAATTCGCAATTTTCATTTTCTGGTGATTCTTCATCTTGCGCAGCATCAAAAATTGCCGATTTTTCGTGGTGGAAATCGGAAGTGGAGATTTGAAAACTACATAAAAGGCCGATTGCGATTAGCGATAATATGATTTTTTTGAAACTTTGGTGCATGAGTGAAGTTGATTTTAGATTGGTGTATTTTTAAGGATTGGGTTTGGTTTTTCAAGGTAAAATCTTAAAACACCTTGGCCAAAAATTTTAATCCCGCGAAAATTGTCATCAATCCAATCATCTTTTTAAATAAGTTTTCGCTGATTTTTAAGTGAATTCTATATCCTACATGAATCGCTAAAAAAACCGGAATTATTGTCCACCAAATTTTGCTAAAGAATGCCGGTTCAATTTGTCCTTGTAGCGAAAGTTGCGCGAATCTTACTAAATTAAAAAACATAAAAAACAATGCCATCGTTGTGCGCAATGCTGATTTATTTTCAAAATCATTTTTTAAAGCGTTGACTATAAAAGGGCCGCCGATTCCGAAAGCGCCTTGGGAAATTCCGCCGATTAAGAGTAATTGAGTTTTAAAATTTTTTGGAAAAATAAATTTGTCAAAAAAAATGGTTTTTATCGCGAGTAAAATCAGTAAAATCCCAAGTATGAATGATAAAATTGCAGAAGAAAAATAAGTAAAAGCAAAAACTCCTAAAATAGTTCCAAGCAAACAAATAGGAGCTACAGCTTTGAAAATTTTCTTGTCAAAAGATTTAAGATTAGTGTAAGCAATGTAGGCGCTGGCGCAGGTTGAAATATATAATCCGGCCAAAATCATTTCTTTTAAATCGAGAAAAAATCCTAAAATTGAATAGGCGATTAAACCGCCGCCGAAACCAATGATACTTTCGACAAAAAATCCAAAAGAAAAACTTGTTGCGATTAAGAGTACAATTAACATAAATTTACTCAAATATTAGTCAGAAAAATACTGACAGTTAGTTTTCAAATTCTGTATCCCCGACTAAAAAGCAATTAATGAAATTTTTTTACTTCTTTCTGATTTTCAGTCTTTTTTCCTGCGAAGTTCTAGCAGTTGAAGATGTGAAACCAGGAATTCTAAAACAATTGATAGAAGAAAATGCGGAAGAAATTTCCGATCAGGAAAAATCTTCTTTCAAGCCAAAATTAACCAATCGGTTGGTTCTTGATGCTAACTTTGATGATGAATATCAAAGTACTGATCGCAAAAGAGAATATAATGATAGTTATGGTAGAATGCGTCTTTTTAGTGGTTATAATTTTGCGAAGAATTTTTCTCTAAACAGTTTTATAAGAATAGATCCAGTTTATCAGAGTTCTGAAGCAGCTAGAAGAAATAATCTTGCAAATGGTGGCGGTGACATTTCTTTTGAAAATGAAGGACTTTTTTTGGAAGAGTTAAACTTAACTTATAATGGCAAAAAACATGCTTTTGTGCTTGGTAAATTTGATTTAAACTTCGGAACTGCTTGGCGCAGGAATCGCGGTATTTGGACTTACAACATTGCTGAAAATTATAGGCAAAATGAGAAATTAGGGGTGAATGGAATTTATCGTTTAGGTAATGCAAAAACTACAGGGCTTTACGAAATCAGCTACGGAATTTTTAAAAATGATCGCAAAAATTTGGATAATTCTTTGATTACAGATCGTGATTCAAATTCAAAATCAGATGCGATTGCTGGTGATGCTGGAGGATTGCAATCTTATATTACCTCGCTTGATATTAATTTTGATTTTTCGCAACAAGAAAAATTATCTTACCATTTTTCTTACATTAATTTGGGCGTAAATAGTCGCGCTTCTTTGGTGAATCCAAATAAAATTGCTGACCAAAAGGGTTTTGTGGCGGGAATGAATTATAAATATCCGGTGAAGAAAAATTATATTATTGATGGTTTGCTGGAATATGCCGCGATTAAAAATCTTAATGGCAATTCCGATGTAGGTGAACAATATTTTACTGCCAATGTGATTAACCGTTTTTATGAAAACTGGAATGTAACTTTGGGTTACGCCAATCGTGACAATTCGCATGTTGGGCAATATGGCTTCAAAAGTAATTTAACTGAAATTTCCATGGGCTATGAATTTTTGAAAAATTCATTTTTTGACAAATTACTTTTTCAAGTCGGATATAAAAACCAGCGCGATAATTTTGACACCAGCCTTGAAACCAGAAATGTTTTCGGTGCTTTAATGCGTTATCAGAAAAATTTTTAAATAGATGAAAAAAATTATATTTGCCGTTCCAAAAGGTCGTATTTTAGAAGAGTTGATGCCGCTTTTAACCAAAAGCGATATTATTCCAGAAGCTGATTTTTTTAATGAATCTTCGCGTAAACTTGTTTTTACAACTAACCGCAAAAATCTTGATTTAGTTAAAGTTCGTAGTTTTGACGTTGCTACTTTTGTTAAATTTGGTGCTGCTGATATTGGTATTTGTGGGCTTGATGTCTTAAAAGAATTTTCTTCCTCAGAAATTTTTCCAGTTTTAGATTTAGGAATCGGTAAATGCCGTTTATCAATTGCTGCCAAAAAATCGGTGGAACTTGATTTAGCAAAAAGAAGCCACATCAGAATTGCTACTAAATACACTTCAATTGCCTCGAATTATTTTTCTGAATTGGGTATTCAGGCTGAAGCAATCAAGCTCAACGGCTCAATTGAAATTGCATCGACATTGAATTTATGTGATTTTATTCTCGATTTAGTAAGCAGTGGTAAAACACTTATTGAAAACGACATGATTGAACTTAGAAAAATTCTTGATGTCAGCTCTTACTTGACGGTTAATCGCACCTCTTTCAAAACAGCTAACCAAGAAATTAATCAGTTAATTAAAATTTTTGATGCAGCGTAGTTTTTTAAAAACATTCCTAAGTTTTTTCTGCGCTTTTTTTATTGCTGTTCTTGCTGCTTTAACTCCTTACAATTCTTATGCTATTTATGAAGGTGTGCGTGATGGAATTAGTTTCGATTCTGGCGGGGGTTATGATACCAATTCTAATAGATGTGATACTGGTTCAATAGCATTTGATCCTTTTTCAAATAATAAGGACATAGATTGGGATTTGAGTAATCCGGCTTGTATTGGATATGTTGCTGGTGTTGGAGCAGTTATGATGGCAGCAGATATAACTTCCAAAATTATGTGCTCACCTCCGATTGTAAAAAACAGCACTGGGGTTACTACCGAAAAATCAAGATACCCTATAATGGCTGCAATTTTACCGGCAGCAATTTTAACTCCAATTACAATAGTAAGGCAATTTCTTGGAGCCCAGCAATGTGGTTCAAGAATTTATGAATATGGTATTTGGCAAGCTACCTGTCCAGCAAGCACTGTTTCTTGTACTCAGGCCGCTCTTTCAGCAACTGATATTGCAACATGTTGTTCTTCGGTGGCAGCTTACACAGCAGCAGTTGGAGTCGCGATTTCTGCTTTGGCAGTTACTTGGGATGTGGCACGAAATACTTACGAAAATGCTAGAGTTTGTGGTAGTGAATGGCAGTCATGGGCTCAGGATGATAAGGTTACTTGGAAGCGTGATAAAGGGCCGTATCGTAAATGTATAGAAGGTCTTTTTCTTGATAATGGTGTTGTTAATCTAACTTGTGATACCTACGGCATTAACACTGATACCAGCAAAACTGGTGATGCCTTGGCTTCAATCGATAATAAATTTTACCGTGAATATATTTATGGTGGAATGGAGTATGAAGATAAAGGAGATAATTCCTGTGATAACCCTCTTTCAGAAAAAGATTCTAACAACAAGGTGATTTTTGATAGAAAAACAAACCTTGGATATACAAGTGACAAACAGAGATATTACATGACGGGACCAGGCGTTGCGCCAGTTTATGCCTGTTACAGATTTCTAACCACCCAAAAAACAGCTTCAATGCAAAAAGCTTATGATTGCTGCAAAAGAAGAAGTCAAAATGCCATTTGTATAGAAAATAGAATTGGTCTTGGTGGTCTACTGGGGCCGTATCATCATGGATTTTGTGAAATTGGATCGTCTTGTACTATAGACACTATTGCATTTGCGGCTTATGCCAGCAAAACTCAATCTAATTACGTTTGCGCTAAAACTTACTCAGTTTGCCCTTATAACCACTTACTTGCCGGCGGAACTGAAACTAAGAAAGTCAATGCCGCTAATACAACCTTGGTAGATAATTTCTGCCAATTTATGAACCATTGCAGCAAGCTTCCTATTCTGCCATATGTCCGTAGCAGTAATCTCGAAGGAGCTTTCATTTCTGCTGCCTGTAAAGATTTAAAAGGTGATTCACAAAATGTTTATGGCTACACCTCGCAATTAATTCCGATAAATACGAAAAACTTTTCTGCGCCAATGGCGCAATGCTTTAAGGAAACTCTGGAGAATCTTTTTCTTAATGTGGCAGGAGATACAAAATGTACCAACCCTGATGAAGATCCAGACAGTAGCGGCGTATGTGCAAGTGGTTATGCTTATCAGCGTGGACATGGTTTAACAACCCAGTCGTTTTTCTTAAAAGTTCAATCAAACCTGCAATCCATAATCAAACTGACTTTGACGATGTCGATTATGTTTTTTGGCTATATGATTCTTCACGGTGGCGGTAGCGCAATCACCAAAAAACAATTATTACCTTATATTCTAAAAATCGGTTTAGTGATGTATTTTGCCGTGGGAGACGGTTGGCAATATGGTTTTATGAAAGGCGTGCTTGGAACTTCTACTTTACTGTCGGATATTATGTTTAGGGTTGATGAGAGCGGTGATTCAAAAACTCTTGATGGCTGCCAGTTTCCGCGATTTAATTATGCCGATCAAAATGAAAGTACTAAATATAACCAATACACTTATACCACTGACAGTAACGGCAAAACTGTTGCAACGCCATATGCATCTTATCCGCCGGGCAGTGAATATTTAAGAATTTGGGACACGCTTGATTGTAAAATCGCCCGCGCTTTAGGATTTGGTCCGGAGGTTTCGGTGCCTAACCTGATATTTATGATTTTGGGAGGATTTTTAACTGGCGGATTTGGAATTGTTTTTGTTGTGGCCTCTTTTGCTCTGGCCTTTTTCATGATATCGCTAACCATCCGCGCTCTTCATATTTTTCTACTCTCGGTTACTTCGATAATTATCCTGATGTATGTTTCGCCAATTGCCATAACTGCGGCTTTATTCAACAAAACCAAAAATATTTTTGATGGCTGGTGGAAGCAAATGTTAGGCTTCACTTTACAGCCGATGATTCTCTTTGCTTATCTCGGAATTCTAATCACGCTTTTTGACAAGGTGATTATTGGCGATGATGTAAGATTTACCGGTGATGGAAAGAAAAATCCGAAACAAATGATCTGTAATGATGAGGCAAAAAATACCAGCATAATTTGTATTTTCAAAATTCCCGATATCAAAACTTTCCCTGGTTTGGAAGTTCTGGGAGTAGGTTTGCCGATGCTTGGTTCGATGAATCAAGAAAAATTACAAAGCATCGTAAAAGCAGCGCTGATTATGTTTATTTTCATGAAATTCATGGATCAAATAACCGGTTTTGCCAAAAAATTAGTGGGAGGAGCAGAACTCAAAAGCGACTGGGATGCTTCCGCTTCCGGTATGGCCAAAAACGCTTACGGAACTTTGCGTGGAATTCAACAGCGAGGTATGCGTGTAGGCAAGGCAGGAGCTAAGGGCATCATGCGGGCAGGGGGTCAGGCAAAAAGCATGATTGCTTCGATGGGAAATAAAGGCAAAGCTACCACTGTTCCAGATAAAGCTAGTGGTAGCGATCATCAGCCAACCGCAGGAGCTGCCGCAGCTGGATCTGATCATGCTCCGATAGATTCCCAGCAGCAGGTTGATCGTTTA
This sequence comes from uncultured Alphaproteobacteria bacterium, assembly GCA_903937405.1. Lineage (GTDB taxonomy): Bacteria > Pseudomonadota > Alphaproteobacteria > Rickettsiales > UBA1997 > UBA2645. The sequence goes on from CAIZZE010000052.1 coordinate 16,056, forward strand.
GGTGATGACAATTTAGGTAACGATAACGCAAATGAAGTTAATGAAGTTCTAGAAGAGAAGCAAGAAGATGAAAAAGAGCAATCTGAAGGTGCAGGTGAAGATAATGTCGGAACAAAAAATTCAGGTGAAGATTCTGGAGGAACTACGAATAGATCTGCCGATAATGCTCCAACAGATAAAGCTTCTACGGATGCGGCTCCGCCGTCACCGCCTTCTCCTCCTCCATCGGATGAAAAAAAACAAGAAGAATTTAAAGCTGGAAGTAGTTCTGCGACACCACAACAAGAAGTTAAAGATGGAAGTAGTTCTGCGCCACCACCTCCACCACCGCCACCACCGCCGCCGCCACCGCCACCGCCACCACCGCCACCGCCACCGCCACCGCCACCACCGCCACCACCACCACCACCACCGCCGCCGCCGCCTCCGCCTCCGCCTAAGTCTACGGAGAAAAAACAGCCAAGCTATATGGATTCTACTGCATCTTCTAGAAGCGGAAATGAAGCAACTGCAGAAAAATTTGGGGTTAAAGCACATAATCCTGGAGAAAGTGACGAGAGTAAGAAAGCAGAGTTAGTACAGCCAGAAATTAAAGCTGGAAGTAGTTCGAAGACAAAAGAATCAACTTCAACTCCTCCTTCGGCAAAAAAACCGAGCTATATGGATTCTACTGCATCTTCAAGAAGTAGAAATGAAGCAACTGCAGAAAAATTTGGGGTTAAAGCACATAATCCTGGAGAGAGCGGTGGGGCCAAGAAAGCAGGGTCAGTACAGTCGGAAGTTAAAGGTGGAAGTAGTTCTACGCCTCCATCTCCACCACCTTCTTTGGCAGCGTCTGAGAAAAAAGAAGCGGCACCAAAAAGAGAATTTGGTGGCGGTTCTACCTCAGCTTCAAGAAGTAGAAATGCTGAAACTAATGAAGCTCATAAAGATAAATTTGAAAAACGCGGCGTTGGTTCTCACCATACTGGCGAAGATAAAATGGGTACGCTTTCAAAAGATAAAGCTGCTGCGAGTGCAGGTGCGGGTACTAAAGCAGGAAGTTCTTCTACTGCGAAAGGACCTACAGCATCATCTACAAAGCCTGCAGCGACTAAATCATCGGCAACTTCGTCTAAACCAACCGCTCCTACTTCAAATGCAAAAGCAGGTGGAACACCACCACCATCGGGTGGAAAAGCTGCATCTGGAGGGAAAGCTAGAGTTGGTGTTGCGGATGCAACTACTAAAGCAAGTGAGGCTGGAAAAAGAGAAAAAGCTCCAGTTTCTCCACCGGAAAAACCAGCGCCAAAGCCTATTAAATTATAAGGAAAAAGTTACTCGAGCTTTTTGAAGGAAAGGAATTTTGGTACAAAATTTAATTAACCAAAGCTGCTTTATCCCTTTTTTTTCTATGGGTCATGATTGCAAAACGATGTGCTTCATCACGCAAGCGTTGTAAGTAATGCATTACTGGTGCATGTTTGGGTAAAGTAAAAGATTCCTTTCTAGTTTGATGAAAAAACTCTTCTCCGGCATTGCGGTTTTCGCCTTTGGACATGCAGATAAAAGGAATTTTCACTTTTAATTCGTCAAAAACTTCCTGCGCCGCGCGCAATTGGCCTTTACCACCATCAATTATAATAAAATCAGGATATTCTTCCGCGTGTAATTTAGAAAAACGCCGCGTTAAAACTTCACGCAACATTGCAGTGTCGTCGCGTCTAGGTTGATCGTGATTAATATCTTCAAAACGAATATTAAATTTTCGGTAACCGCTTTTTATAAATCCATCCACTCCCGCTGTTATCAAAGCTCCAACCGCATTAGTTCCGCCGGTATGACTATTATCATAAACTTCAATTCTTTGCGGCATTTTCGGTAAATCGAAAATCTTTTTTACATCAAGAAGCAATTCTTTGGTGCTTAAGTTTTGTGAAATTTTTTGTTCCAGATTTTGTAAAGCTAAACGTTCTTGTTCTTTAACCAGCGTAAATTTAGCACCGCGTTTTGGATTTATTATTTCAATTTTACGACCACAAATTTTTTGTAAAAATTCTTCCATTAAATTTTTCTCCGGTAAATCCAAGTCAAGTAAAATCGTGCTTGCCGGCGTTTGTGCTAAATAAAATTGTCCTAAAAATTCGCTTAAAAATTCTTCTGATTTTTTATCGCTATCGATTTCATAAAAATAAGGTTTGCCGCCCAAACTTTGTCCGGCGCGAAAAAAGGCTACATAAGCGCAAACCATGCCGTTAATGTTGGCAACGGTTAGAATATCAGCATCATTAACTTCGCGGACATTAATATTTTGTTTGGCCTGAATTGCATTTAGCGACTTAATCTGGTCGCGCACAAACCCAGCTTTTTCATAATTTTGCTGCTCACTTAAACGCGCCATTTTTTTGCTTAATTCTTTTTGTAAATCGGAAGATTTTCCACTTAAAAATGCGTTGGCGTTGGCGACAGAAATTTTATATTCATCTTTTAAAATCATGTCCACGCAAGGTGCAGAACATCTTTTGATTTGATATTCTAAACATGGTTTTTTGCGCGATTTAAATTCAGAATCGGTGCAATTGCGCAATTGAAAAATTTTGCGCAAAACATCAATGGCGTGATTAACATCAAGTCCGGAAGCGTAAGGTCCAAAATATTGTCCTTTGGTGGTTTTTTGACCGCGATATTTGCTGATTTGAGGAAAGTCGTGATCTGTTATTAAAATTTGGGGAAAAGTTTTATCATCGCGCAATAAAATATTAAAACGCGGCAGCAGGTTTTTAATTAAATTATGTTCGAGAAGAAGAGCTTCAACTTCACTTTCAGTTTGAATGAATTCAACTTTTTGCGCCAGATAAACCATGCGCGCAATGCGGGCGGAAAGCAGGTTTTGTTTGGTGTAGCTCGAAATTCTTTTAAGCAGATTTTTGGCTTTGCCAACGTAAAGAACTTGTTCTTTGCCATCGAAAAACTTGTAAACACCCGGTGTTTCGGGGATTGATTGGAGTTGTGTTTTTATGATTTCGATCGTCATGAATGATGTTTTTGCAGGAGCCCGAATTATTCGGGTTGAAACAAACGAGATTTAATTCCTAATTGATAATTGCTAAATGGTAATTTACTTTTTTATAATAAATCAAATATCAAAAATTCCCCTAGAAAAATGGTCATCAAAAAAGAACAGCTAGAAGAAATTAATTTCTTGCTCACCCAGTCAAATCAAACATTGCGCCCAGTTTCTCCTGAGCTTGAAGAAATTCTATATCAACCTTTCGAAGTTTTAGATCACGGTTTTGTTCGCGTTGTTGATTATATGGGAAATGATTCTTCCGTTGTTCAGGCGGCACGAGTTTCCTACGGCCAAGGCACTAAAAAAGTAAGTGCTGATAAAGGTTTGATTAATTATTTAATCGCGCATCGCCACACAACTCCGCTAGAAATGTGTGAAATTAAGTTTCACATTAAGCTGCCAATTTTTGTGGCGCGCCAATGGATTCGTCATCGCACAGCTTCAGTAAATGAATATTCTGCACGCTATTCAATTGTTGAAGATGAATTTTATGTTCCAAAAGCTGAAAATCTTTCAGCGCAATCAAAAATAAATCATCAAGGCCGTGATGAAACTAAAGTTTTAAACGCCGCAGAATCAAGACGTGTTTTGGAAATTTTAAAAAATGATTCGGTAAAATCTTACGATCATTATCTTGAAATGATTAATCAGGATGAGGCTGGAAATATCGTTGATGAAAGTAAAGAAGGTTTGGCTCGCGAACTAGCGCGCATGAATTTGCCTTTAAGCTGCTACACGCAATGGTATTGGAAAATCGATTTACATAATCTTTTGCATTTTCTCAATTTGCGCGCTGATTCTCACGCTCAATATGAAATTCGTGTTTATGCGCAAGTAATGCTAGACATGGTAAAAAAATGGGTTCCTCATTGCTTCGAAGCTTTCGTAAAACATCATAAAGATGGCGAAAATCTTTCTGGACCGGCGCTGGAAGTTATCAAAAAAATGCTAAATGGCGAAAAAGTAACCCAAGAAAATAGCGGCTTAAGCAGCAGAGAATGGGATGAATTGTCGAAAAAATTAAATCTAAAATCTTAAATTTATGTCACTAGGAATGGGAGAATTATTACTGATTTTAGTAATTGTATTTGTGCTTTTTGGAGCTGGAAAATTGCCGCAAGTTATGGGCGACATCGGCAAAAGTGTTAAAAGCCTGAAAAAAGGTTTAAAAGAAGAAGAAAAATTAGCCGAACCAACTGTTGAAAAAATAGTTTCTGAAAAAAAAATCTGACGAGAAAAATTCTTAAGTGACTCAAAATAAAATAATCACAACCCAAGCAATTGAAGATGTAGTTAATAAATCTTCAGCTGACCGCATTCAAGTTCGCGATCTAGTTGATGCAATGCAGGCAATTGGTTTTGGTCTGGCGATGATGATTTTTGCTTTCGGTATTATCATTCCGCTGCCGCCTCCCTTCCCAAGTATTATTGCAATGCCGCTGATTATTTTTTCATTACAAATGATTGCTGGTTATACTGCGCCAAAATTGCCGAAAAGATTTGAAAAAATTAGCGTAAAAAGATCGGTAGTTGCAATGTTGGTGCAAAAATCTGCGCCTTATATCCGCAAAGTTGAACATATTTTGCGCCCACGTTTGGCCTTTGTAACAACGCCTCGCGCTGAAAGAGTAATTGGAGTTTTTACTTTGATTTTTTCTTCCTTCATCGTTTTGCCAATGCCACTTTCTAATTTTATTCCGGGCTTGGGAATTCTGATAATTTCTTTTGGTCTACTCGGAAAAGATGGCTTGGTGGTGATTTGCGGAATTATTGTCGGCTTAATGGGCATTGCTATTTCAACTACCGCGGTTCTGCTTGGAGTCGAAGCATTGTATTATATTAAGAATTTTTTCCTGAATTAATTTTCTCTGCTTGACTAGAAAAAAAAGCGCTCTTAGAAAGCTCAAACTCTGCTTTTTTTGGTGTTCAAAATCTGTGTTCAAGGAGTTTCTTTAAACTCTCTCATCTTGTAAGTTCTAAAAATTTTTCCCAAAAGTTTTTTACTAATCAAAACTAAATTCTAAATGTCTTCATCAACACTCACTCTGCGTTACGGCGCTTCACAAGGTCAAAATAACGAAACTCCTCAAACTCAGGAATCTCAAGAAAATTCTTCGGGAAACCAAACTCCAAATGTAGCTCCAAAAGCTGCTCAAGAAGGAAATGTGCAAGTACAAAATCGTTTTGATACTCCGCGCTTACATACCGGAAACTTAATTAGCCGCGGCAGCCAAAGCTCTGGTAGCACTCAACAATTCACAGCTCCGGTTCCAACTGCAGCAGTAACTTCTTCTTCGACATCAGAAGATTATGATGATGAAGACGGTTCTTCTGGTTCAAATGGTGGAAGCCGCCGCGCTCCAATTGCTGGTGGCAGAACGCTAGAATTAAAAGCATTAAAAACCAAATCAGCAGAAAGTCTGATTGATGTAGCCAAAGATCACGGTTTGGACAATATCGGCGATTTCGGCAGACAAGATATTATCTATCACATCTTGAAAAATTTCTCTGATCAAAATTCTGAAAATGTAATTATCGGCGAAGGTGTTTTGGAAGTTTTAGAAGATGGTTTCGGATTTTTAAGAGCTCCTGAAACCAATTATTTCCCAGGTTCAGACGATATTTATGTTTCGCCAAGCCAAATTAAAAGATTCGGTTTAAGAACTGGTGACACTATTAAAGGTCAAATTCGCGCTCCGAAAAAAGGTGAAAGATATTTCGCATTACTTCGCGTTAATGAAGTGAATTTAGGTTCTCCCGATAAAATCAGAAACCGCGTTTTATTTGATGATTTAACGCCGCTGCATCCAAACAAAAAGCTTACTTTGCAAGATGACAAGCCAATGAATAACGATATCAGCACGCGTATTATCGATATGGTTTCGCCACTTGGTAAAGGTCAACGCGCCTTAATTGTGGCGCCTCCGCGTACTGGTAAAACTTCTTTGATGCAAAATATTGCTAATGCAATTACCAACAATCATCCCGAAGTTATTTTGTTGGTATTGCTAATTGATGAGCGTCCAGAAGAAGTTACTGATATGATTCGAACTATTAAAGGTGAAGTTGTTAGTTCAACTTTCGATGAACCGGCAACGCGCCACGTGCAACTTGCGGAAATGGTTATCGAAAAAGCGCGTCGTTTAGTTGAAGCTAAAAAAGATGTAGTGATTTTGCTCGATTCAATCACGCGTTTAGCTCGTGCTTACAATACCGTAATTCCATCTTCAGGAAAAGTTTTGACAGGTGGTGTTGATTCTAACGCTTTGCAAAAACCAAAAAGATTTTTTGGTGCTGCGAGAAACATCGAAGAAGGCGGTTCACTTACAATTATCGCAACTGCCTTGGTTGATACTGGATCTAGAATGGACGAAGTTATTTTTGAAGAATTCAAAGGCACAGGTAACTCAGAAATTATTTTGGATCGTAAAATTTCCGAAAAAAGAATTTTCCCAGCAATTGATATCACTAAATCAGGAACCAGAAAAGAAGAACTTCTGCTTGATCGTGCGACACTCGCAAAAATCTGGATGTTGCGCCGCATCGTTAACCCGATGAGCCCGATTGAAGCAATGGAATTCTTGCTACACAAAATTGAGCATACTAAAACTAATGAAGAATTTTTTAAGTCGATGAATAGTTAACTTTGCATAAAACCCTTGCGATCCGCTTAATCTAAAAGGCGAAAGGATCAATGGGATTTTACGCACTGTAGAAAAATTTTCATCATTACCAAAAGCCATTTCCTTTAATGAGTTTTCTAAAAAAACTTTCCACTTTTCTAGTTACATTTTCCTTTGCAGCCTCTTGCGCCAACACACCAACTCCAACCGAAGTTTTATCTTCACAAGAAGGAAATCTTAAAACTCGCGGTGGTTATGAATCTTATCTCGCTTTGGAATATCTTGCTTTCGCGCGCAATCTTGAATCAGTCAAAGACAAAAAATCGGCCGAATATTTTTCTAAAAAAGCCTTAAGCGTAGCTAATGGCGAATATATTGTTCCGGAAAATCCGCTCAATTGGAAAGCAGATCCACTGCAAATGGAAGAAATGATTTTGATGCAAAAAAGAATGGAAGCTGTGACTGAAACGCCGCATATGAAATTTTATCTGCCAATCCAGCTGTCGCATTTGAATTATCTTTACGATTGCTGGATCAGCCGCGAATCAAAAGCGGTTTTTCGCGCCGATGAATTAGCACAATGTCGCACCAGGTTTAATAAGCTTCTCGATGAAATTGAACATTACATTGATGATTTAAAAAAAGACAAACAGCCAAAAGTTGAAATTCGTGAACCGCATTTCGAGCGCTATGAAATTTTATTTGATTTCAATATTTCCAAATTCAATGACAAAGCCAATAAAGACTTACTCGAAGTTTTGAAATATCTAAAAACTTTAAATGGCGATTATCGAATTTTAATCGTTGGCAATGCCGACCGCGTTGGCCTCGAACTTTATAATGACAATTTAGCTTTACGACGCGCAGAAACCGTGCGCAATTATTTAATCAAAAATGGCGTTTTCCCTGACATGGTCGAAATGCGTTCTATTGGTGAAGATTTTCCTGATATCATCACTCGCGAGGGCGTGCAACAACAAGCAAATCGGACAGTTGGGATTTATATTTTGAAAGGTTTCACCTCTTTTGAATCTTTTCCATTACCGTTAATTGAAAATTATGTTTACAAAGAAGAAATTAAAAAAGCCCGCGCTGCAAGAGGTTTGCAATGATTTTAGATTTAGAAAACAGAAAAAAATTGGTGATAAAAATTGGTTCTTCACTTTTGGTTGAAGATGGAAAATTACGGGAAAAATGGTTAAAAAATTTTACCACAAATGTTGCCAATTTGGTGAAAGAAAATTTTCAAATCACAATTGTTTCATCAGGCGCAATTGCTTTAGGGCGTGGGTTTTTGAAGGTTGCAAATAAAAAATTATCGCTGGAAGAAAAACAGGCCGCAGCGGCGATTGGACAAATTCAATTGATGAGTTTTTACCGCGATTTTTTTGCCAAATTAAATTTGCATGTGGCGCAAATTTTATTGACCGCAGCTGATTGTAACTCGCGCGAGCGCTATTTAAATTCAAAAAACACGATTGATACTTTGCTTAAAAATAACATCATTCCGATTATTAATGAAAATGATACTGTGGCGGTTGATGAAATAAAAATTGGCGATAATGATCGTCTCGCAGCCCGCGTGGCGCAGATGATTTCGGCAGATATAATGATTTTATTTTCTGATATTGATGGTCTTTATAATAAAAATCCAAAAACCGAAAAAGACGCCAAATTAATTTCTGAAGTTGCAACTATTACTAAAGAAATTGAAAGCATGGCTGGTGGAGCTGGATCGGTAGTTGGCACCGGAGGCATGATTACAAAAATCATGGCGGCAAAAATGTTGGCAAGTTCGGGTTGTGAAACTGTGATTACTAACGGAACTTCCGATAATGCGCTGAAAAAATTAGTGGAAGGAAAACAGGATTTTACAATTTTTAGAAGTAAGAAAAATTCCACCAAATCACGCAAAAATTGGCTGGCTGGATTTTTAAACGCGAAAGGCGAGGTGATTGTAAATGCCTGCGCTGTTGAAGCTTTGTGTAATAAAAAAATAAGTCTTTTAGCAATTGGAGTGATTGCAGTAAATGGTGATTTTAAACAAGGAGATGCGATTTTTATTAAAGATGATTTGGGAAATCATATCGCGAGTGGAATTAGTAATTACGCAGCTTTAGATGTGCAGAAAATTTTGGAAAAAAAATCGGATGAAGTAAAAAAAATCCTCGGAAAATCAGCGAAAAAAGAAGTGGTACATATTGATAATTTGGTGATGGTTTAATTCTCTTTCTTTTGAGGAAGAAAACAATTTTGGCGGAGGCTTTTAAAGGTGAGTAATAATCAAAAAATAATAGATGCAATTGATCAGGCTATTAAATCAAAATCAGAAAAAATTTTTTTAGATTTTAAAGTTCAGTGGTATGACGATAGAAACTCAGAAGGAAAAGCAAGTTTAATCCACGATATATTGGCGCTAAGCAATTGTGATTATGGAGATGAAAGATATTTGGTGATAGGAGTTGAAGACAAAACATTTTCTGTTAATGGCGTAGAGGCAGATAAAAATAGAAAAAATACTGCAGACCTAACCAGTTTAATGCGCGACTCCCGTTTTAACAAAATTCCAAATGTTGAAGTTCGAGAAATTCTTTATCAAGAATCAGTTTTAGACGTTGTCATCATCAAATATGATAATAGCTACACTAGGCCATTTTATATCGAAAAATTAACTGAATCTTTGCAAAAAAATCTTTCCGCTGGAGCCATCTATTCAAGAAATAACGATACGAATACACCAAAAGACAGCACCGCCAATAAATTCGAAATTGAAAAAATGTGGCGTGAGCATTTTGGAATTGATAAATCGGCTTTAGAAAGATTTAAAATTTATTTGGACAAACCAGAGGATTGGGAGAAGGAAGATGGTGTTAGTAATTATTACTATAAATATTTTCCAGAATTTAGGATTATTATTAAAAAAGAATACTCTCCGGAGAGAAAAAGCCAATTTTTGAAAGCGCATTTTAGAGATTCTATTACTGATTTCGCCACAATGCACGAAGTGGCTTTGCAATATCACTCAACAATTTTATATAAAGATAAATCCGCTGAAATTGATAATTATGAAACATCAATAATACATCCAGATCATACTAATTTTGATGATAATGGTGAAAATGGATCTTCAGTAAAATACTTATTTTTCTATGTTTTTGAAGATAGTTTTCTTTACAGGATTTCAAAATTCTTAATCGCAAAAGATTGCTGCAAAAGACCTAGAGGAGTATTCTGTTATGATATTTCAGAATTTAATCCAAACGGTAGATTTATTTTTGTTCTAAAGGGAAATGATAAAAAAAATTATGAAAATATTCGAATAACCATCAATGCACTTTCTAAAAATAAAGAGAAAATGGAGTTAATAAAAGATGACCCAAGATTACAAGCTTAGTTTTGTAAAATGAATGTAGAAAATGCAAGCAAGATGAAAGATTATTTGGCATGATTCAATTCTGATTATTTAAAGAAAAAGGTCGTATTCTTTATTCGCAATTGACCGGGCGCAATGCCAAAAAAATCTTGCTTCCGAAAATTATTTTCAGCAAAAAATTCGAAAATCTTTTTATAATTTTTTCGTTCTGAATCATCCAAAATTACTGTCCCGCTTGGCTTTAGTGCATTGATTACATTTTTAGCGCATTCAAATCTTTTTAAAGAATCGATAATAATAAAATCAAATTTCTGACCGCAATTTTTGGCAAAATTTTGGTAATTATCATTTTCTAAACCGTCTTCCATTAGTGTAATTACAACGTTATTGCGTGATTTTTCTGCAAGCATTTTTTGCGTGATTCCAAGCCATCTTTTATTGGTTTCAAGACCGACAACTTTTTTGACAATTCCCGAGAAAAACAGCGTTGAAGCGCCGCAACCAAATTCAAAAATTTCGTGATTTTTATTTAAATTATTTTTTAAAAATTCAATCGCCGGATAAGTCATCCACGCTACAGCATCACCATTTTCATCTTGGGAAAAGCCATAAAAAAAAGATTTTTCCCAACCAGCCTTATTCTTTTTGAACTGCTCTTTAACTACTGATTTTACTTGATTCACGCCGCTTTATTTAGTTGAAGAGTGGGAAATTTTTTTATAAAAATCCATGGCTTTATTTTTTGCAAGAGCAATAAATACAATCATCTTATCCCAATAATGTCTTTTAAAGACAAAGATATAAAGGGTTAGCATAGCTTTTAGCAAGGTTCCAATCACGAATATTTTAAGTACGACCATAATTCATATTTGCTCGTTATTGGGAAAAATTACAAAATTATTTTGAAAAAACCAAAAATACGATGCAATGAAAAGGGTTGGTTATTAATTTAAATCAATAATTAAAATTTGCATAAATCAAATATATGACCAAAAAATTTCTCGCATTTGCTATATTAACTTCTGCCGCATTTTTAACTTCGCTGCAAGTTAGCACAGCTTCAGACTGGAACTTCTTTAAATCAAAAAGAGATCATTTGCTCATCGTTGGTTCTTCAACTATTTCGCCTTTAATGGCAGCAGTTTCGGAAGAATTCGCCCGCAATCAGGATTTAAAAAAATCACCGATAAAAACTCCGGTGGTTGAATCAACAGGAACGCGCAATGGTTTTAGAATTTTTTGCGGCGGTGTAGGATATGAATTTCCTGATTTCGTAAATGCTTCGCGTCCGATCAATCAAAATGAAATTGAAGATTGCGCCAGCAAAAATGTGAAAGGAATTGGTGAAATCAAGATTGGCTATGATGGTATTGTAATTGGCAACGCAATTGGCGGTAAAAAAATCTCTTTAACAATGGAGCAAATATTTTTGGCTTTGGCACAAAAAGTTGTTGATCACAAAAGCGGAAAATTAATTGAAAATCCTTACAAAAAATGGAGCCAAATTAGTCCAGCTTTACCGGATCGCGAAATCGTGATTTACGGTCCACCTTTAACTTCAGGAACGCGGGATGTTTTTGTTGATATTGTAATAGAAAATTTCTGCTTCATGAAAAAAGAATTTATCGATGCCTTTCCGGATGATCACTTGCGCCGTCAGCAATGTCGTACTTTCAGAAGCGATGGTAAGTTTTTGGAATCAGGGGAAAATGATAATTTGATAATTCAAAACTTAAAAAAAGATCCAAATGCATTTGGAATTTTTGGCTTTGATTTTTTAATTGCTAATAAAGATGCGATTCAAGCGGTAAAAGTTGATAATGTTGAACCTAATTTTTCTTCAATTTCTTCTAAAAAATATAAACTTTCTCGTCCGCTTTTTGTTTATTTCAAAAAAGAGCATTTAAAATTAATGCCGCAAATGCGTGGTTTTATTGAAGAGATAATCAGCGTTGATACTATTGGTCGCAAAGGCTATCTGCTTAATAGTGGTTTGATTGCTTTGAGTGATTCTGAACTTGACCAAATCAGAAAAGATATTTTCTCTCAATTATGAAAAACAAAATTCTAATAAATTTTCTGCTTTGTGTTTCACTCCTTTTTTCAACTTCTTGCATCACACAAGCAATTTGGGGTGATAAAAGTTACGATGAAAGAGTTGAACATTTTTATGTGGGTTCAGATGGTCGTTACGTAGTATTAATTGGTGAAAAATATCACTATATTTTTACTGATGATTCTGGGCTTTTTAAAACAGTTTTGATGTTGCGTCAAAAAGGAATTTTAACTCTCGATACAAAGAAATCACATCTCAAAGTTGACGGTGATAATAATATTAATGGAAATTTTGTAATCTCTGGACCTTACAGTATTTTGCCACCGGAGGATATTAGAACTTTAAGGGGTTTGGGATTTTCAGCAGATAAAAATGATGAAGTGTCGATTAAAATTAAGTTATCGGGTCGTCGTTATGCGGCAAAATATATAGGACAAAATGCTGCTGTGACAAGTGTTACTTACACAATTCCGATTTATTATAACGATTCAGGTGTGATTAAAGATGTAGGAAAAGCTGCGATTACACCAGTTGCGGTAACACTTGATGCAGTATTATTGATTGGGAAAATTGTGATTTATCCGTTGATTTTGTAATCGATTTCTAAAAATAAATGAACTTGAAAGACGGAGGTGAAAGATTTCGTCTTCCTCCAGAGTATTAAGATAAAAAGAAGAAAAAGAAGCGTCCAAGATCTTACTTTGTTATAGATCCTGAAAACAAGTTCAGGACGAAGATGCAAGAAAGATCTACCAGAACATGTCATCCTGAACTTGTTTTCAGGATCTATCTGATTTTATCACAGAAAAAATAACCAATTAAACAGACACTCCCAAAATTATTAAAAACCAAAATTTATAGGAGTTTTAATGAAGAAATTTCTGATAATTCTTTGCCTCGCTATTTTTTCCTGTTCTCAAGAATCAGAGCCAATCTTAAAACAAATTCCTGCCGGAACTTACACAATTGATAAAAACCACGCCAGTTTGATTTTTCGGGTAAATCATTTGGGAATGTCCAATTATACTGCGCGCTTTAAACGTTTTGATGCTACTTTACAATTTAATCCTGCTGATCCCGCATCAGCTTCAGTTGTTGCGACTATTGATCCGGCATCGATTGAAACTGATTTTTCAGAAGCAAAACCAGACTTCAAGGGCATGCTAAAAAAAGAACAATGGCTTGATGTTGCGAAATTTCCAAAAATTGAATTTAGTTCAAGTAAAGTTGAAATTGTTGGGCCGAATAAAGGCAGAATCACGGGTAATTTAACTTTGCATGGCGTGACTTTGCCAGTGGTTCTAAAAGTTAAATTTAATGGTGGTTATGCGGGTAATCCCTTTGATCCCAAAGGTTCCAGAATTGGATTTTCGGCTCATGGTTCATTTAATAGATCAGATTTTGGGATGGGATTTGGCGTGCCGGAGAAAGGCTCTAAAATGGGTGTTGGTTATGAAGTTGATGTTATTATTGAAGCAGAATTTACCAGACCAAAATCTGAATCTGATTTTTAGTAGCAATTACAACCAATATTTGAATGGATCCTAAAAACAATTTCATGATGACGCTTGAAGAGGTGTGTCATCCTGAACTTGTTTTTAGGATCTAAATTAAACCGCAAAACTTTCCATCGCAAAGCCATCAATCAGGCTTAATTCTTGTGCTGCTAAGAAAGCACAATCATCATTCACAATTTGCACATTTCGCATTTCTTCCATATCGAAATATTTCCAAGAAGGGCCTGATTTATTGTTCATATTGCTTTCATCAATCATGATGGTTTTTTTCCCTAAACGGGTGGTTGAAATTAAAATCACGCGGGCATTTTCTACTTTTATTGTCTGAACTTTACCGATTTTGTTATATTGAAATGAGATCGGTTTTCTATTTAGCATTGCTTTTTCTAAAGTTTTTTCAGTGCTCATAAATTTATTTTTTAAAATTCTAAAAAATTAAAACTGCTTAAAAAGAAATTTGCCAAAAGGAATTTTCCAAAAGAAATTTGCCAAAAGAAATTTGACTTTGATTTTTAACCAGTTTTAATAGATTTATATGTTGTGTTCTAGGAAAACTAGAACAAGAAAATAACAATGCAAACTATTTTTTAAAATGTCTGAAAAACACCTACATCAAGTTCAGCAGAAATTAATTGAGATTCTTTCAAAAAATGTGGAAGAGCCTTTAACTATAAGAGAAATGCAAGAAATGGTCGGCGCTTCTTCAACTAGCGTTGTAGTTCATCACATGGCGCAATTGGAGAAAAAAGGTTACTTGAAAAAAAATCCTTATAATTCGCGTGATTACCAAGTTTTAAAAAAACCGGATAAGGAAATTGCTTATTTGAATTTATATGGTTTGGCAACTTGCGGACCGGAAGGTTCAATTCTTGATGGCAGTCCGGTTGATCGCGTTCCGGTTTCAACGAAATTTTTAAGCTTTTCTTCTGACAAGGCTTTTATGGTTAAGGCGAAAGGTGATTCAATGTTGCCAAAAATCAGCAATGGCGATTTTGTGATTATTGAAAAAACCAATAAATCTGAAAACGGTGCGATGGTTTTATGTGTGAATGATGAACAGGTTTTGATTAAGAAAATTAAGCAGCAGAATAAAAAAGATAAAGTGATTTTGGTTTCTTTAAATAGTGAGTTTGAGCCTTTTCTAGCGGCCGATGATTTTAGGGTTGAAGGAGTGGTGAGGGGAGTGATTAGTAATAAGATGTTTTGAATTGCAAAAAAAAGCCCCACCGGAATTTCCAATGGGCTTTAGCGGAGATTAAATATTCTCTAGTCTTCGGCAGTTACATTCGCTGCTTCTAAACCTTTTTGTCCTTCGCGTAATGTGCGACGTCCGCCGCCGTTAGCATTGATTGCACTATGGTGGGTGAAAATGTCTTTACCGCCTTCTTGCTCGATAAATCCAAAACCCTTTTCATCATTAAACCACTTCAATGTGCCATTTACCATATTTACTTCCATAACGTCCCCTTAGTAGTAATTTAAGAACTTGATTGAATTGTATTCCCTGAAGCAGTCCTGACGACAGATAGTTACTGTAATCACTATTTGTTTTAACATGCTTGCATTATTTTTTTCTCTTTGAAAAGTTGTGTTATTTGGGGATAGTTACATTGATTGAGTATAGTAATTAAAAAGCTGGCAGTTCAATTTAATAAGCGCAATAAATTATATATCAAAGTCACTTGAAGATCTATTTTTCAGCTTTGGTATTTAGTTCCAAGTAAAGCGCCGCGAGTAACTCCTGTTACGTAAGAAATTTTAAAATATTTATCAACAATCAAAGAGGTGTCTAATGTTACAAAAGAAATTAGTTCTTATTCTGGCTCTGGCAGCATCTGCTTGTTGTTCTGCGAAGAATCAGGAAAAAGAAGTTGTGACTACGACTAGTGAGACTGTAATAGTTGTTGAAGAAGTTATCCCAATGGAAAGTGACAAAGTTGTATTTTTTAAATATGACAGTTCAGCCTTGAGTGACGATGCAACTGCTCTTCTCGACAAACAAGTTGTGACTTGGATGAAAAATAATCCAACTCGCAAAGTTACTGTCGTTGGAAATACCGATGAAAGAGGAACTGAAGAATATAATTTAAAACTTGGTCAAAGAAGAGCTGATGCGGTTAAAAAATATTTAACTTTAAGTGGCATTCCAGCTTCTCGAATTACTACAAAAAGTGATGGAAAATTAAACCCGGTTGATTCGAACCATAATGAAGAAGCTTGGGCAAAAAATCGTCGTACTGTGACAATTTCAATTGATAGAAATTAATCTCTCAAGTTGAAATTTAGGCATAAAAAAACCCCGCACTTCGAAAGAAATGCGGGGTTTAATTTTGTCTTCTTTAAGCAGCAGGTGGTCCTTTTGGACCTTTGCCGCTAACTATGTTGTAAACTACTGCAACCAACCATAAGGCCAAAAAGACGATGAAGATGATTTTAGCCATTTCAACAGCAGCGCCAGCGATTCCGGTGAAGCCTAAAACTCCGGCAATAATTGCGATAATTAAAAGCGTAATTGTCCAATCTAACAATAGCTATCCTCCTAATTATTTTTAAAAGATGTCTTCGTTATTCGCCTTCAACTTCACTTCAATATTGTTTCTAGTTGCTTTGGAATAAGGACATAATTGATGTGCGTCCTCAACCAGTATTTTTGCAACCTTTTGATCAATATTTAGTAAAATCGCATTTAATGTAACCGCGAGAAAATATCCGCCATTGTCATCTTCATTCAAAGAAACGTCGGCATTAATTTTTACTTCGCCTAAAGTTACATTTTTCTTTTTTGCAATTGCGGCCAAAGCGCTTCCAAAACAGGCGCTATATCCGCAAGCAAATAATTGTTCAGGATTAGTTCCTGATTCATTGCTTGTTGGTCTTGAAAGTTTTACGACTAAACGATTATCGTCAGTTTTAGAATTTCCATCGCGACCAGTAACCGTTGTAGCATGAGCAGTATAAAGAACTTTCATAAAAGCCTCGTTTAAAATTATTTAGAGTCTTTGCTGCCTTGAGTTAGGTAAGCCAAATAGCAAATAGCTGCAACTGTGATGATGTTAATCAAAATGCCTGGAATATAAAAAGGCACGATTGGGTTAAATAAAACTGTCAGAGCTAAAGCTGGATAAAAAACGCGATCATTTCTTTTGGTTTGGCGATATTCATAAAATAAAACATAACCCAAACAGGCGAAAATCACGAGTCTGATAATCTGTAACATCATTTCCGGCATTGGAATGAATGCGAGTAAAATAAGGATTATCGGAAAGGCGAAAACCAGATAATTATATTCAGGTGGTTTTCTGAAAGATTTGCTGATTGCTTTTGATTCGTTTTCGATGGTTCTGTTTAAATTTTCAGTTTCATTTCTTAAAGTTTTGGTGCCGTCTTTTAGTGATTTATTTAGCGCGTGGGATTGGTTTTTTATTGTCTCTCCAGAATTCTTGATTGAGCTGGAAAACTTCTTTTTCAAATTATTAATCATAAAGCCTCAACATTGGGTTATTAAAAAACGCTTGTAGAAATTTGGGGGAAAAACTTTTTTAGAAAACAAAAAATTCTTAACAGATGTATGTTCGCAATCCTTTTGCAAAGCTAATCAAAGTTGGTTTTAAATGATGATTCTCAAAACAATGGATCAAAACGGGAAGCTCTAAAATTATATCTTCGCAGGATCTAACTATTAATTTCTCCTTCCCTGCCTCTGCATCACCGGAACTGCATTAGCATTCTCAGGATTCACCCGCGGCTCACCTTTTCTAAAAAGCCATCTTAATCCTGCTGCTGTCAAAAGCAGCGCTGCTCCAACAGCAACACCAATTCCACCCGGAGTTTCCATAAAGTTGGGAGAAGAATTTGTGCCTTGGCGCAATTGTGTAGTTTTTAGACTTGGAAATGAGGTTGGATATTTTGTTACAAAACCTGTTTCGAGATCTGTTGGTAGGAAGGTTGGTATTGTGGTTACTGGATTAAATGTTGTCGGCCTTGCTGTTCTTAAATTTTCTGTTGGTGCTGTTGTTGGACTCTTGCTTCTTATTTCTTCTACAGGTTGTTGTGTTGGCTTAAAACTTGGAATTGCCTGCGGTTTAAATGACAGAGATTGGCTTGGATGCAAACTCGGATTAACACTTGGTTGAGATGTAGGAACCGCTAAATCTCCAGCAATTGGATGATGAGTTGGTTGCGAACTTGGTTTAAAAGATGGAATTGCTTGTGGTTTGTATGAAGGAACTGCACTTGGGTTAGAAAATGGTTGTCTGCTTGGTTGTGATGATGGTTGAGTTGATGGCTGTGCGCTTGGATTAGATGTTGGCTGACTTGTTGGATTATCA
>CAIZZE010000053.1 GCA_903937405.1 uncultured Alphaproteobacteria bacterium
GAGCCACCACCACCCGCAATACCCAAAAGGCGTGTTTGCGTTCCTTTCAAATGGTGGCTTCACAAACAACCATTTGAAAGTCTTTCCTGTGAAGGGAAAAGCTCCTTCGGGTTAAACCGGAGGAGCTTTTTTTACAGCTTCAAACTAGCGAATCACATATTGCAAAAACGTTGCGATCGAAAACACATCAATCACCAACACAATAAAAATCGGATCCCATTTTGTAATTGATTCTTGTAGAAATAATTTTCTCACCAATTTTTTGTCGAAATCTTTGCGCGCTTCTTCGCGCAATCTTTTCTTTTCTTCTTTACTTAATTTAGGTTTTTTAGGCGCGCATTTTCTCATCGCGTAAAAATGCCAACCAAAATAAATCACCATCAAAAGCGAAACTAAAATATCGATAATTCTACTATCACTTACTTTTACAATGCGGTTGGCAATAAAAAATGCCACCATGTAACCACAAACTCCCCACCACCAAATCATGTTGTGGACGCTTTCCTCGCCTTTTGTTGCGGCTTTGAAAGAAGTTTCAATTTTATTAAAAAAAGCGTTCATAGAATTTTAGAATTTATTTTTTGTCTTCTTTTGAAATGGCATATTGAGTGCCTTCCCATGGCATTTCAAAATCGAAATTACGAAATTCCTGCATTAATTTTACCGGCTCGTAAATAACTTTTTTTTCTTCTTCGCTATAACGAACTTCAACATAACCAGTTAGCGGGAAATCTTTACGCAAAGGATGACCTTCGAAACCATAATCGGTAAGGATTCGGCGCAGATCTGGATGTTTATCAAAAACAATTCCATACATGTCGAAGGCTTCGCGTTCAAACCAGCCAGCAGTGCTGAAAACTGGAATTGCAGTTGGCACTTTTTCGCCATCTTCCAGTGCAACTTTTACAGTGATGCGATTGTTTAATTTAAAGCTTAGAAGATTGTAAATCACTTCGAAACGAGGCGATCTAATTCCAAGCATGTCAGCGCCAAAAACATCAAGCAACATTTTGAATGATAAATTGTTGTCATCGCGCAGAAATTGTAAGAATTCGATAATTTTTTCTGGCGTAACGTAAATGATTAAATTGTTGAAAGCGATTGGCTCGATAATTTTAACATCTGCGAAATTTTCTTTGATGTAAGCGGCTTGCGCTGATAAGTCTTTGATCATTTTTATCTGAAAAATTTTCCGGTTCTTTTGATTTTTCTTTGCAATAGCAAAACGCCGTAAAGCAATGCTTCTGCGGTTGGAGGGCAACCCGGAACGTAAACGTCAACTGGTACGATGCGGTCACATCCTCTAACTACCGAATAAGAATAATGGTAATATCCGCCACCGTTGGCGCAACTTCCCATTGAAATTACGTAACGCGGTTCGGCCATTTGATCGTAAACTTTACGTAACGCCGGAGCCATTTTATTGGTAAGAGTTCCGGCCACAATCATAACGTCAGATTGACGTGGCGATGGGCGGAAAATAAGGCCAAAACGGTCAAGATCGTAGCGACTTGCCGCCACTTGCATCATTTCAACGGCGCAGCAAGCAAGACCGAAAGTCATTGGCCAAAGTGAGCCAGTTCTGGCCCAATTTACCAGCTCGTCAATTTTGGCGGTGACGAAACCACGATTGTTGTCTTCAACTGAATTGTTAAGGAGAACGTCTTGATTTAGTGGGCTAAGATTTGTCATTTTAAAATATTATTTCCATTCAAGCGCGCCGCGCTTCCATTCATAAATAAAGCCGATGGTTAACATTACTAAAAATGTTACCATTGACCAAAAACCAAAAATACCAATTTTACCAAGTGAAACTGCCCAAGGAAAAAGGAAAGCTACTTCAAGATCGAAAATAATGAATAAGATTGCGACTAAATAAAATTGTACGTCAAACTCGTTACGCACACGGCCCTCGCCTTCAAAACCGCATTCATAAGGTGAAAGTTTTTCGCGATCATTGGTTCTTTTATTGAGGATAAAAGGAATTAGCATAATCACGCAGGAAAGGCCAATTGCGACTGCTAAAAACAATAAAATAGGAAAATATTGCGACGACACTAAGTCAGCGCTGACAATAGTTTGGGCCACTTGTGTTATAGTTTGGGAATTGTCCATTTTGTAGATTGAATTTAAGAAATGCGTCAAATAATTTGCAAATATATTCACTGATGAAATTAATTTTTGGTTACTACAAAATCAATTTAAAAAACAACTTACATATAAAAGATTTTCTATGACGGCAGAAACATACACGGCAATTGTGACACCTTTCAAAAATAATAAAGTTGATGAGCAGTCATTAGAAAAAATGGTTGAGTTTCAAATTAAAGGCGGCGTTAGCGGAATTGTTCCTTGTGGTACAACGGGCGAATCACCAACACTTTCTCATGATGAGCATAATTTAGTAATCGAGCTTTGTGTTAAAATCGCCAATGGCAGAATTAAAGTTATGGCAGGCACCGGCTCTAACTCAACTGATGAAGCTGTGATGATGACAAACTATGCTAAAAAAGTTGGCGCCAATTCTTGTTTGATCGTTGCTCCTTATTATAACAAACCAACTCCGGAAGGCATTTATCAGCATTACAAAGCTTTGGATAAATGTGGGATTCCGCTTTTCATTTACAACGTTCCTGGTCGTTCAGTGATTAATATTTCTGATGAAAATTTAGCCCGCATTGCCACTCTTGAAAACGTAGCCGGAATTAAAGATGCGACTGGTGATTTAGCGAGAATTGCGACTCTGCGTTTATTGATTAATAAAAAATTTTCTTACCTTTCCGGTGAAGATGTAACCGCCGTTGGTTATAATGCGATGGGAGGAAATGGCGTGATTTCAGTTACTTCCAATATTGCACCAAAAATGGTGAGCGATTTACAAAAAGCAACTGCGAAAGGTGACTATAAAACTGCTTTAGAAATTCAAGATACATTGACTTCTTTACATGACGTTATGTTTTGCGAAACCAATCCAATTCCGGTGAAATATGCCGCGAGTTTGATGGGTCTTTGTAGCGCTGAAACTAGATTACCTTTGGTAACTCCTTCAACTAGCGCGAAAGAAAAAATTGAGAGAGAGATGAAGAAATTGGGATTGATTTAATACTTAATAAATCAGTCATTCTCGGATCGAAAATCCGAGAATGACTGAAGTTATTACTTCTTACTTCCAACCAACTTCTCCAAATCGTGCAGCGCGCCGCTTAAATTATCTAAGCCGCTTTCTTCCAAAAATGCTACCAGCGACTTATTAACTTTCTTGAGAAGCCCGACTTCTTTATTCAAATTCAGAATTCCGTAAGCATTTAATTTCACGCCGTCTGGAAAAATAAGTTTCATCTCGCCTAAATTTTCGCGATTATATTCTTTAAGTTTATGCACCAGATCCGATGCTTTTTCTTCAACCCAAGAAGCGGTGAAAAAATTATTTCTTATTTTTTGGTATTTTTTGATCACGACAATCGCATTAGCACTTTTATTTTCTTCGGCAATTTTTAGTGCAGCGTCCATTTTATCCGCACCCCAAGCAAGTAAAATTCCCACCATTTCATCATGATTAGATTTTGCTGCAAACTCAAGAGCGGTAAGACCAAAAGTGGTTTCTTTATCCTTGTCAATTCCAGCTTTTAAAAGCGCTAAAGCTACATCTTTAAAATTCTTAACTGCTGCATAATGAAGCGCCGTCATTTTGTGATTATCTTCCGTAGTTTGACCATTTTTTTCCGCTCCAAGTGAAAGCATATATTCAACAATAGCGATATTGCCAAATTCAGAACCAATCATTAAAGGCGTAAGGTTAAATGATGTTTTAACTTCCTTATCAACTCCCGCTTCTATCAAAGTTTTAAGCACCTCAAGATGCCCAAATTGTGCTGCATAATGAGCCGGAACCCATCTGCGATATGACGCAGAAGCTGCGGGATTTTTATCAGCACCCGCCGCAAGTAATGCGCGAACCACCGCAATATTGCCGTTTTGTGCCGCGTAATGTAGCGGGGTATAAGCATTGTCATTTCTGATGTCGCGATAATTTGGATCAATTTCAGCAGCGATTTTTAGAATTTTTTCGAGCTGAATTGAATCACCAAATTTAGCTGCCAAATGAGAAACTGAGCTGTGAGTTTGGCCAAATTTAAAATCGAGTAAATTCTTTTTAGTTTGTAAATCCGATCCTTCAATTTCACTTACAAAAGCGGCTATCGCAGCTTTAATTTCAACAGCTTCTGTTGCTGTAACTCGCGCTAACATTCTGTCAGAATTTTTATCTAAAATTTCTTTAATTTGTTCGGGTTGCATTTTTGATTTTATTAAATTTTTAAGAATTAATTTTTAATAATTACAGAACCTCTTAAAAAACCAGGATTTCCCGAGGGATTCTTAACTAACGACAAAATCACCGGGAAAGACGGCTTTTCAAGAGGTTCTATCTACCGCGAGAATGTTGTCTTCCAGCCTCACGCTCTTTGGCTTCGATCATACTTGCCCAAAAACCTTTATCACCGCGTTTATTTAAAATTTGCGCTGACTGGATTAGGTAAGTTAATTTTTGACCAAGAATCATTGAAGTCCAAAAACCAACTGGTTTCACGATATCAACAATATTTACTTCGCTCAATTCGTGCCTCGCCTGCTCTTGCTCAAATGATGGAATTATTTCATAACTTCCATTTTGAGGCCCGCGCTCTTTCATTTCGGCTTTCACCTGCGAATGGGAGCGCGGAATTTCTGCCTTCACTTTCATTAACTCTTCATCTTCTTTGATGAAGTCTTTTTTTGTTGAAGGCAGTTTGCTTTTACCAAATTCTTTAAGCGCGAGATAGCGTTTATAGGCTTGATTTAACAGAAAGAATAAAATTATCCGTGTCAGTAAAATCAAACAGAAGACCGTGATAAAAATCACAATCAAAATAGGCAAAGAATTTTTTACAGTTAGAAGAGAGTCGATATTCATCATCTCAAATCCTTACATGTTTCTTTCATTTTGGAATAGGCCTGAATAAAACCGATTAAAGAATAAGTGTCAGTTGCAATCTTGCCATCGCGCGCCACACCGCTTACGACCAGATCGTCATGTTTTTGCATTTCTTTAATAACATCAATATCATCATTTTTGTCATTGGCCCAAGCCAAGGTATTGTAAGGAAAAAGATAGAATTTTTTCGAACCAAAAGAAATTTCCACATCCGATTTTTTATTATAGATAAAACCAGATGAAACGCTGATTTCATCAGCATCATTTTCAATATTGGTGACTAAAAAAAATGGCTCGCCTCTTTTATCAGAATTACCGTCACGCTTTATCGGCAATGACGCCACGTAACAAACGGTTTTATCTCCTCTTTCGGTTTTAAAAACATTCCAGTCCTGAAATTTGGCTTGGAGTTCTTGAGCCTGAAGATCGAAAGCGACAAACAGGAATATAA
The DNA here is from genome assembly GCA_903937405.1 of uncultured Alphaproteobacteria bacterium. GTDB lineage: Bacteria > Pseudomonadota > Alphaproteobacteria > Rickettsiales > UBA1997 > UBA2645. The sequence goes on from CAIZZE010000053.1 coordinate 5,424, forward strand.
TAAATAATTTTATAAATTTCATAACTTGACTTTTTTTTGGGTCAGAAATATTTTGCCCGCTTCATTTTTAGATCGTTGATAATAAAGCTTTCATACAAGTTTTAAAAATCAGCTTAAAGCACCATAAAATCACAAACCTTTTTAAAAAATCCAACAAATTTTCAAATGTCTGGTCAAACTCAAGTAATTCACGAAAACGTTGCGCCTAACTCTGCCGTTGAGGTAATTGAAGTTACAACGCATGAAACCGCTAAACATAATCCTTTGGCGCAATTTGAAGTTCATAAAATCTTCGATTTGCATATCGGAAAATTTGATATCAGCTTCACCAATTCTGCTCTTTACATGGTGATCGCAACTTTCTTGGCAATTTCATTCATGCTTTTTGCAACTAGAAAAAAATCTTTACTTCCTTCAAAAATTCAGGTTATCGCTGAATCAATTTACAATTTCGTTTTCGACATCATCAAAGGCACAATTGGCGATGAAGGAACTAAATTTTTCCCATTAGTTTTCAGTTTGTTCTTCTTCATTTTGATGTGCAACCTCTTGGGCATGACTCCTTACAGTTTCACTTCAACCAGCCAAATTGCGGTAACACTTTCTCTTGCCATGTTGGCCTTTGTAACCATCACAATTTTTGCAATTGCCCGTAACGGATTTTTCGGATTCTTACACATGTTTTTACCAAGCGGCGTGCCGCTTTGGATGGCTCCTGTAATTTTCGCAATCGAGTTTTTCTCATTCTTAATTCGTCCAGTTACACTTTCAGTTCGTCTTTTTGCTAACATGGTTGCAGGTCACGTATTGCTCAAAGTTGTTGCTGGTTTCATCATTTCACTTGGCATAATTTTTGGAACTCTACCTTTTTTATTCAGCATTATCATGACTGGTTTCGAATTATTCGTTGCCGTTTTACAAGCATATATTTTTGCAATCCTTGTTTGCGCTTACTTAGGTGAAGCAACTAGAGAACATTAATACCGAAATTTGGCTATCCCTGCGCGCCAAATAATTCCCGATCAATGGGTTTTTGCAGGATCTTAATAAATAGGTAAAACATGGAAGAAGTAGTAGTTAATTATACCGCGTTTAAATATATCGGCGTTGGTTTGTGCTCAATTGGTATGGCTGGTGCAGCTATTGCAATTGGAAACATCTTCGGATCTTTCTTCAATTCAATCGCAAGAAATCCATCTGCCGCTCCTAAATTGGAAAAATATATCTATATCGCTGCCGGTCTTGCTGAAGCTATGGGTATCTTCGCTGTACTTTTGGCGTTCCTTGTTATGTTCTCATAAATTCACTTACGATTTAAATTGAATCGCTTTGGAAAAAGAAATTTTTCCAAAGCGATTTATTAAAAGATTTTTAAAAAATGCCTCAGTTAGATATCTCAACTTATATTCCGCAAATTTTCTGGTTTTTAATTTGCTTCGCAGTGCTTTACACCTTTGTTGCCTGCATCATTTTGCCAAGAATTACCAATATTTTAAAAGAAAGAAAACGCGTGATTGATGCCGATCTTTCTTCAGCTCATGAGCTTTATAGCAAAATTGATGACCTTCAAATCAGAACTGAAAAATTAAGAAGAGAAGCAAATCATCAATATCAAACCAAGCTTGATGAAACCGCTAAAAATGCAGCCAAAGAAAGAGAAAAATTAATCGAAGATCTGAAAGAAAAAATTGACCAAACTGCTAAAAAATCACGCCAAGAATTGCACGCTTTTATTGAAAAAACCAATGCTCAAAGCGAAACCGCAGTAAAAAATCTGGTTCAAAAAATTAAAGAGAAATTCTTGTCTCGCGCAAATTAAATTACTAAAAAAGGGAAAAAATGTTAAACGAAAAATTCTGGTTAGCGGTTGCATTCACTGCTTTCGTTCTGCTTATCATCAAATATGTAAACCCAAAAATTTCTAAAGCTTTGGGCGATAAATCTAAATCAATTGCGGAAGAAATTTTAGCGGCAAAAGAAATGAAAGAAAAAGCGATTCAACTTTTAGCTAAAGCTGAGAAATATCAAAAAGAATCGGAAAACTATTCCCAAAAATTGATGAAAGATGCGCAAGATGAAGCGCAAAAATATGCGGCAGAATCTAAACAAATGGTTGAATTGGAAATTGCTAAAAAAACTGCCGCTGCGGTAAGTCGCATTCAAATTGAAGAAGCTTCAGCAATTCGCGAAATTAAATCTAAAATCGTTGCCTTGGCAATTGCTAATTTATCTGAGAATATCAGCAAAGAATTAACATCAGCTAATCACGAGCAATTATTTGCTCAAGCGATGCAGGATTTGGAAAAAACTGTTTAAAATTTCATGAAACTTACTCTCTCTTGGCTTAAAGAATATCTCAACACTTCCGCTTCCCTCGAAGAAATCTGCAATAAATTAACCAGCATCGGATTGGAAGTTGAATCAGTTGAAGATAAAGCCAAAATTCTCGCACCTTTCACAGTTGCCAAAATTATCACCGCCAATCCACACGAAAATTCTACTAAATTAAAAATCTGCCAAGTTCAAACTGCTGATTATCCAACTCCGCTACAAATTATTTGCGGTGCCGCAAATGCCAGAACTGGTTTAAAAGTTGCTTACGCGCCAATTGGATCAGTAATTCCCTCTAACCAAATGGTAATTAAAAAAGCCAAAATCGCCGGCGCTGAAAGCAATGGAATGTTGTGTTCAGCGCGCGAATTAAGTTTAGGAAATGAAGATGCTGGAATTATTGAAATTGATGAAAAATGGGAAATCGGCAGCAAAATTACTGAAGTTTATGCCTTAAATGACGCAGCAATTGAAATTAATGTTACGCCAAATCGCGGAGATTGTTTAGGAATTTATGGAATCGCGCGCGACTTAGCCGCAACTGGAATTGGCACTTTAAAAAATCTGGAAATCAAAAAAAATTCGTCCCAATTTTCTTTTCCAATTGAAGTAAAAAATGAAGCCGAATCAGCCTGCAATTACGCCGCTTTTCGCTCGATAAAAAATGTAAAAAACTGCGAATCGCCAAAATGGTTGAAAGAAAAATTAACGGCACTTGGTTCAAATTCAATCTCGGCAATCGTTGATATCACTAATTATGTGATGCTTTCGCTAAATCGCCCGATGCATGCTTATGATGCCAAAAAAATTGATGGCGCGCTTGAAATTCGTTTTGCTAAAAATGATGAAAAATTCACTTCACTAAAAAAAGAAGAATATGTTTTGGATGAAAAAATACTCGTAATTTCTGATTCTAAAAAACTAGTTGGAATTGCTGGCGTTATTGGATCTCTAGATTCTTCATGTGATTTAGAAACTTCAGAAATATTGCTTGAAGCGGCATTTTTTACGCCTTCCGCGATCGCTTATTCCGGACGTAAATTAAATATTTTATCCGATGCAAGATTTCGTTTCGAAAGAGGTGTTGATGAAAATACTTGTGAAAGCGGCATTGATTTAGCAACACAATTAATTTTAGAAATTTGCGGGGGCGAAGTTAGTGAAACAAAAATTGTTGGCAAAAAAACTGAAGCCAAAAAAGTTGAATTTGATTTGGCTAAAATCAAAAAATTAATCAGCGTTGAAGTTCCGTCAGACAAGGCTGCACAAATTCTGACCGATTTAGGATTTGGCTTAGAAAAAATTTCTGCAGAAAAATTTTTAATCACAATTCCATCGCATCGTCATGATATTAGTGGTTCGGAAGATTTAGTTGAAGAAGTTGTGAGAATTTTTGGTTATGATCAAATTAAGAAACAGATCCTGAACCAAGTTCAGGATGACGGAGTGGGCGATAAAATTGCAGAGAAAAAAGAAATTAATATTCTTCACAAAGTTAGATCTTATCTGGCTTCGCAAGGCATGATCGAAACTATTAATTGGTCATTTGTTGATGCAAATTTAGTCGAAATTTTTGCCGAGAAAAATGAAAAATTAATTTTAAAAAATCCAATCAGCATTGAGTTAAATCACATGCGCCCGAATTTGATGGTTGGTTTGCTTGAATCTTACAAAAGAAATTCTTTGAGAAATTTTTCTGATCTTTCACTTTTTGAAATCGGAAATGTTTTTTTAGATGGTCAGAAATTAATGATTTCAGGCATTCGCGCTGGAAAAAATAAAGAACAAAATCATTATCACGATAATCGTGATTTCGATGTTTTTGATGTAAAAAAAGATTTTCTTGATGTGTTAGAAATTTTTGGTCTGCGCGCTGAAAGCCTGCAAATGACTAGTGAAAATGCCCCGAAATATTATCACCCTCACCGCTTTGCCGCTTTAAAATTAGGTAAAAATTTAATTGGTTATTTTGGCGAAATTCATCCGGCGATTGCTAAGAAATTTGATTTAAAAAACCGCGTTAATGCTTTTGAAATTTTCGTCGATGCCTTGCCAACACAACAAAAATCAAGCGCGCGCAAAGCATTCGTAATTAATGATTTACAAGCTGTAGAACGTGATTTTGCGTTTTTAGTAAATAAAGATCAGGCGATTGGAGATTTGGTAAAAACTATTGCCAATTGCGATAAACAACTAATTAAAGAAGTTAATATTTTCGATATTTTCAGCGGGAAAAATATTGCCGAAGATAAAAAATCGGTGGCTTTACGAGTTAGAATTCAGCCAATTGAAAAAACTTTAACTTCGGAAGAAATTGATATGATTAGCAAAAAAATTATTGAAGCAGTTGGAAAATTTTATGGCGCGACGCTTAGATAGGAGAAAATAGCCTAAACGGCTATTTTCGGCATTCGCAAGGAATGGAGCTGCACACCTATTTCCTAACCTTTCTAGGCAAAGCAAAAAAAGTATTTTCAGTAATGCCATCCATATCTGACACCACAACTTCGCTTTTAGAAATTTCTTTTATTTTATTTACAACATCTTGAACCAAAACTTCTGGCGCCGAAGCTCCCGCTGTTAGACCAATAGTTTTTACATTCTCAAACCATTTAGGATCAACGTTAGAACCACCATTAATCAAATAAGATGGTAATCCACATTCTTCACCCAAATCTCTTAGACGGTTCGAATTTGAACTATTTTTTGCACCGATAACCAATAAAATATCCACCATTTTTGAGAGAGATCGCACTGCATCCTGGCGATTTTGAGTAGCGTAGCAAATATCTTTAGTTGCCAAACCAAGCTGCATTTGCGGAAATCTTTTTTCTAAAATCTCGACGATTTTTTTAGTGTCATCAACGCTTAAAGTAGTTTGAGTTACGTAAGCGATTTTTTCAGGATGTTTTATTTCAACTGTGCGCGCATCATTTTCATCAGTCACCAAAATCACGTCTTTTTTTACGCGGCCGCTAGTGCCTTCAACTTCTGGGTGACCTTTATGACCAATCAAGATTATTTCATAATTTTCTTCTTCATATTTTTTGGCTTCGCGATGCACTTTACTAACTAGTGGACAAGTGGCATCAATTACATCTAAGCCGCGTGCCAGCGAATCTTCTTCAACACGATCAGAAACACCGTGAGCGGAAAAAATTGTAATTGCGCCAGCAGGAATTTGATCAACTTCATCAACAAAAATTGCGCCTTTTTTGCGTAATGATTCGACTACGAATTTATTATGCACAATTTCGTGGCGCACATAAATTGGCGGACCAAATTTAGCGAGAGCTTTTTCAACGGTTTCAATTGCACGAGTTACGCCAGCACAGAATCCGCGTGGTTTGGCAAGGATTATATTCATTTTGAAAAAATGGATTTGAAGGAAAAATTGTTGAGAAACATCTTTGGTGTTAAGAGAAAAGGATGATGGATTTTTTTACGGCTGCATTTTTTCGAATTGCCCGATTAGTTATTTAGCGCATTAAATTACGGATAGATCCTGAAACAAGTTCAGGATGACGATATAGGAAGATCTACCCAGAGCCTTTTCATCCTGAACTTGTTTCAGGATCTATCCGATTTTATCACAGGAAAAATGACTAATTAAACAGACATTCATATAAAATTTAACCAGGTCACTGAAGTGGAGTTTTTATTTTTCCAAAAGTTCTTCATTGATGAAATCTAAAACCAAACGGAATTCTTCTTTAACTTTATTTATAATTTCGCCTTTTTGATCAGAATTATCTTCCGGGTGTTTTTGCGCATATTCCAAAACTTTAGAAAGATCAAATGCACCAATTGATGCTGAAGCGCCTTTAAATGCGTGGGCCGCCATGTACCAGGAATTATTATCATTTTCTTTGATCGCATCTTCCATTTTAATGATATTGCGATGAGCATTTTCTGAGAAAATCTTAAATAGCTCTCTCTCGAATTCAGCATCGTTATCGATAATGCTTCTTAGGAATTCTACGTCGATTGCTTTTTTATGATTTTGATTATTTTCCATATAGAGTTTTAAATTAATTAATAATGAGACTAGTAGATAAGGCATTTAACCTGATTCCAGACTCTTTTGCCACTTTCGAGTTTAAAGTTAACTCAAAATTTCTTCTTCCCATTTGAACTTGCAACATGCCACCAATTTCAGTGAAACCGTCAAAAATTGCAATTGTCAAAATTTTCTTCTTGTTCAATTTTTCAATCTCAACCCTTAAACTTTTTTCACGACCTTGAGCGATATAAACTGCCTTACATTGCTCATATTTCTTTGGTTCGAGATCAAGATCAATAAATGTTTTATCCTGAGAGGCAATTATTTTAGAAATCTCGTCACTACCAATACCACATATTGGCCCATGTTTCGAGGTTTGGGTTGTATGAACAATATCTTGTATAAAGCCAGCGAATGCAACAGCAGTTTCGTCGTCAATGATGCTAGAAAAACAATCAAAAGTTACGAAAAATAATGCCGTGAAAAACGTTACTAATTTTAAGTTGCTAAACTTCATTTTTATTTCTCAAAGTTTTTTTTTAAATAAAATTACGATTAATATTGCCAAACCGACTCAAAATCAAAGGTCCAGAAAGAAAATAAATTACAAAAAGCGAATCAAATGATTTCTGATTTACTTTCGCTTTATCTTCAGAATTTGAAAATCGGGAGAAGAGATTTAGGCAAACCGCTGAAATCAATAATCTGGTGATTGACAGACTTCCGCTAGAAATCATTTAGAAACTTCCTGATTTAATATTGCCAAACTGCTTTAACATAGAACGTACGTCCGATTTCAGTTTGGTTATTATAAAGCGCTGCTTTGAACTCTCTGTGGCCTTGATCTAACAAGTTCTGAATTCCCACACTCAAGTCGAGATTTCTTGATGGAAGATAGCCAAGTCTGGTGTCAAATCTGAAATAAGATGGAATACCAGTTGTGCGATAAGTTGTACCAGCGGTTGGAAGGTTGTCGACATAATATAAAATATTATCGAACTCAATTTTTGGACTGATATTATAAAATGATCTCAACTTAACCTGATTTTTTGGAGACATTCCTTCCGCAACTTGAAGACCATCAGCAGCCCCAATGATTGAAGTGCTATCTGTTGAATTTTTGCTAATATGAAGATCAAGATTTAAGTAATCATAACTGGCTTCCATTCTCCAATCGTTGGTTACTTGCCATTTACCACTAATTTCAAATCCTTGCGATTCACCGTGACCCATATTTGCCGCAGTTGGAACCCCGCCAACTGATTCAAAAGTTCTTAGCTTGGAATATTGATTATAGAACGCGGTGGCGTCGATCAAAGTTTTGGTAGTTGGCTTGATTCTGTAACCAGCTTCATAAGCGATTACCTGCTCAATTCCATAAGTTGAACTACCTTGGTTTACAGGAGTGTTGGTATTAGCTTGTTTTAAAGTAAGATCGCTTTCTCCTCTGGTTGGAGTTCTGGTCGCTCTTGAAACCGAAGTCCAAATGGTTTGGTTGCGCGATGGATAATAAGCCAATCTCGCATTTGGCTGATATTCAAAACCCGTAAAATCGTTTTTCTCAAATTTTGAACCGATGGTTAAATATAATTTATCTGGAATCAGAGCAAATTTTTCTTGAATGAATGAAGTGAGCCATTGGTCATTTCTGTGATCTGGAGAATAATTAGCTGGAACAGCGCCGTTTAACATGGTGTTTTCTTCAATATCATCAGCAATTTGTCTATATCCCAAGCCCCAGATGAATTGATTATCTTTGGAAGAATTATAAAAATGTTGGAAATCAACGTCGAAAGTTTTCGAACTTCTTTTTAAAACTGGAATGCTGAATTGATCATAATCAAAATAGCTATTCAGAATAAAACTTGATTGTTTGGATAATTTTTTATCCCAGTTCACGACAATGTTTGCGCCGCGAGAATCCTTATTATTTTTACTCGGGTTATTCAAAGTGGTAAAATAATTGCTGGCGGTGCCGCTAAAAATATCGCCGTGAATTGAAATTGAACTATCTTTTATCGAGCTAATATCATATCTAAAACCAGCTCTATCTTGACTATTTCCATCGTGATTACTGCCTTTAGTTTTGTAATTATCCAAGCCATCTCTTACCGCTTTTTTAACATAGAATCTGTAATCGTCTTTATTGTTATTTAAAGCTCCGCCGTAACGAGCTTCTGTGATTGATTTATCTTGATCTCCCGCAATTTGCGAAACGTAAGCACCTTGTGTTCTAACTGCGCTTTTGGTGATGATATTGATAATTCCATTAACTGCATTTGATCCCCAAATTGTTCCACCCGGACCTCTGATCACCTCGATTCTATCAATATCTTCCATTACATAATCATGTGAATCCCAAAATACCCCAGAAAATAACTGCGTATAAACAGTTCTACCATCAATCATTACCAAAAGTTTGTTGGAGAATTGTCTGTCAAAACCACGAATTGAAATTGCCCAAGCATTGCCACTCATTCTGGCAACTTGCACACCCGGAGCCAATCTTAAAGCTTCTGGAATTGAAGTTGCGCCTGATCTTCTAATATCTTCCGAACTAAGAACGTAAGTTGCAGAAGCTGCGTCAAAAGCATTTTCCTTTTTCTTGGATAAAGAAAAAATTTGCGGATTAAATGTCATGCTTTTCTTCTCTTCGGCAGTTGTATCATCAACAGCGCTGGCAGATGGAGAAAAAGATATAAAACAAATCATCGATATTGTTATTCCAAATATTTTTCTCATAAGTTTTATCTTAATTAATTATTGAAGTTTGGTATATACTGGGAACATTTTGATGAAGTTATAAACTTTCCTTTCTTTCCAAGGAAAATTCATCACTATTTCTAACTCATAGCCGAGATTTTTTATTGTTTTTCTATAACTTCTGCAAACAGCCGCGACAGCAACTCCGACAACATAATTACAACCGTGAATTTTTGACTCCTTAAATAAGATATCAAGAATCGCGGCCGTGACATTTGAATCTCTGTGACTTTTTTCTACTGCTAATGCTGAAATTTCACTAAGTATCAGATTTTCTCTAGAATCGTATGTTCTGATAAATTTTCTATAGTCATATTGGGTTCCCGGAATTTCGTTGGGAAGAAACTGGCATTGGTCAGAAAAAGTAGCTCTGGCTCCACCAATTACCTTTCCATTCTCAACTACTACAGCGATTTTGCCGCCACGGTCAAATTTATTTTCTGATCCATCGTAATCTGGCAATCCATTTTGATCGCGATATTCGGTTTGACGTAACTCGTAATATTGACTCAATATATCTGAATCTTTTGTAAAAAAAACTTCCATTTCGTCTCCTTGATTATTGTTTGTTGGTTTATAAGTTTTTTAAGAAAAATTGAAAAAAATTCTGGCAAAAATTGTGCTTCCAATAAAAAATTGTTGCTCAAAGATTAGAAGTCTCAAAAAAAAACAATGAACAAAATACTTTATTTTAGCCTGATTGACAAAATGCTTCAAAAAGGGAAATTTAAATTTCTTCTAATTTAAAGATCGGTAAAAATGTTTGACAGCGCTCACTCTCAAAATAGAACGCTTGGGATCAAAATCAAAACCATCATCCATTTTAAAAATAGACGAGATTTCTAAAAATCAAATGTTTCAAATCTTATCGAAGTTTATAACTAGAAAAAACCTTACTGCGGCAACAGTTCTAAAAAAAGATAAACCTAAAAAAAGAAGAAATTTTGTGGAAAAGATTTCTTATTTCTTTGTCCTCATCTTCTCAGTCAAAAATGGTTACTATCACGAAAAAATAATTTCTCGCAGCAAATTTGATCCTACTTATCCTCGTCGCTTTTGGAAAATTCGTCGCCGTTACGAAAGAAGAAAAAAGCCATTAAAGAGCGAACAGCAAATGGATCTGGCGCAATCTTATACAATATTCTCCTATATTTTAATCGCACTGATTCTGGGTTGGGTAACTCTAAATACTTTCATGGTCTACCGCAGCTTCTGGGTTTCGCTTGATAAACAAGTCAAATTCCAAAGTGGCGTTGTAGAAAAAGCCGCAACTTCTTTGATGGCGGCGGTTGATAATTATTTAAACTATGTCGGCGATAAAATTTTGACTTTGCAAGGCGAGAAGAAAAAAGAAACCATTTCAAAAGTCCTGAAAAAAACCCTGAATCGCGACGCTTTACAAAGGAACGTTTCATCATGGATGAATATCAGTTTCGTTGATGACAAAAGTTTAGTCGCCGTAACTTCCGATGAAGGTGTTTTAAAAAAAGCAGTCGAACCAAAAGAATATTTTCCGGTTAAAGAAGCAGAAAAGAAAAATGCTTGGCGCTTGAAAGTCGGTCGCAAAACCCACATTGAAACTGACATCGCTTCTTATGACATGTTACCGATCGCGATGCGTATTGATTATGATGATTTAAAACCGATTGGAACTTTCATCGCCCAACTTCCGATTGAAGTTATTCAAAGACAAATAGATTGGGTTTTTGGTGACGAAGATATTTGCTATATGCTAGTTGATCACAATTTTGATTTGCTGGCCAATTCTACCAGTTTTGATCGCCAAGATTTCAACCCCACTGATCTTGCATCGCGGGGCTATGTTCGTGAAGCAGTTGAGCGTTATCGCGGTGGTGTCAGCGATTTCTTACCTTTCCGCTTTAAAATGGGAGAATGTATTTATGCTCATTTCCAAAAATCTCCTGAATATAATATAACTACAATTACCGGCTATCATAAAAAAAGAGCTTGGAAAAACCTTGGTTTCGCCTTGATGGTTTCAGTCGGCCAATCAATTGGTGTGGCGATTTTTTTCATGGGAACAATTTATATTTTTAAACGCATGAGAATCGGACCCTTCGTTCGCGAATTGATTAAAGCCAAAGAAGGCGCAGAAGCAGCGAGCGTGGCGAAAAGCCAATTCTTATCTAATATGAGTCACGAACTTCGAACGCCGATGAACGGAATTATCGGCATGAGTCAGGCTTTACGCGAATCACAAAATATTAAAGATGACGAGCTTGATCAGGCCAACACAATTTATCGTTCCGCCGATGCATTGCTTGTGATTTTGAACGACATTTTGAACTTCTCTAAAATTGAAGCCCGTAAAATAGAAATCGAAACTATCGCTTTTAATATTCACGATTTAGTCGAAGACGTTGCTGATTTGATGTCACCAACCGCCAATAGCAAAGGCTTGGAAATCATCACCAATATCGCCAGCGATATTCCGAATTCTCTAATGTGCGATTCCGGAAGAATCCGCCAAATCATGAATAACCTAGTTAATAACTCGATTAAATTCACTTATTACGGACAGGTTTTAATTGAGGTGAAAATAGAAAAAGTTGAAGGTTCCGTTTATTACATAAATTTCAACATTGTTGATAGCGGCATCGGAATTGCGCCAGAAAAACTTACCACAATGTTTACGGTTTTCTCACAAGCCGATATGTCAACTACCAGAAAATATGGCGGAACAGGTTTAGGACTTTCAATCTGCAAAGAGCTAGTTGAATTGATGAAAGGAAAAATCGGCGTTGATAGTGAAAACGGCAAAGGTTCGAATTTCCACTTTACGATTCCGATGTCTAAATCAGAAAACGACACCATTCTTGATGAGGAATATCGTAGTCAAAAACAGGAAATTGTTGGACGTAAAATTGCCCTTATCGAAAATAATAAGATTGGCGCCAAAATTTTGGGAGAAAGTTTCTCTGAATTAGAATTGCGTCATCAAGTTGTTCATATTTCCAGCAGCATTACCAATCAGGAAGAAAGAGCCAATATGGCGATTAAAGAACTTGAACAATGCTGTCTTGATTCAAATGCCATTGTGATTAGTCATAATTCTTATATCGGAATTAATGGTGTGAGTATTGCTGAAAGAATCAGAAATCATCCGCAGTTAAAAACCATTCCGCTGATTTTATTAATTTCGATTCAGGAAAAATTAAAAATTCCGGCCGATAAATTAAAATTATTCAACCGCATCGTCACCAAGCCAATTAAGAAAAGTAAATTGATGCTGGCATTATTCTTCATTTTCCAAATCACTTATTATGAAGAAGAAGGCACATTAATTGAAAAAGGCGAAGTGAAGGAAGAACATTTAACAACTAAGGGCCTGCGCGTTTTGCTTTGTGAAGATAATGAAGTGAACATGAAAGTTGCGATCACAATTTTAAAACGCTTTGGTTTTGAGCTCGATTTTGCAGAAAATGGTCAAGAAGCGGTAAATAAATTTATGCACGTAACTTATGATATCATCTTGATGGATTGCATGATGCCAGTAATGGATGGATTTCAAGCCACTAAGAAGATCAGAGAAATTGAAAAAGAAACAGAAGAAAAACCAGTAGTGATTGTGGCGCTAACGGCGAATGTTGGAGAAGATGATAAAAAGAAATGTTTGGATAGCGGTATGAATGATTTCGTAGCGAAACCAATTAAACGCGAAGCGATTGAAGAAGTTTTAAATCGCCAGATTAGAGGTCGTAAGGCTTAAGCTTAAGCACTTGAAACTGGAACATTGCCAATTTGGTCAGCATAGATTAGATCCTGAAACAAGTTCAGGATGACAGCTCTGTTAGACCTTCCCACATTGTCATCCTGAACTTGTTTCAGGATCTAAAACCAAAGTCAAAGGGCTTTTTGGCATATACCTCGTCGAATTGGAAGCTGTAAAAAAAGCTCCTCCGGTTTAACCCGAAGGAGCTTTTCCCTTCACAGGAAAGACTTTCAAATGGTTGTTTGTGAAGCCACCATTTGAAAGGAACGCAAACACGCCTTTTGGGTATTGCGGGTGGTGGTGGCTC
>CAIZZE010000054.1 GCA_903937405.1 uncultured Alphaproteobacteria bacterium
ATAGTTGCGTCGGCAGTTACTTAGAAACAGGAATCACCACCAAAAACCTGCAAGAAACATCAAAATTATTGCTAAATTGGGAAATAAAACTTAAATTTTTCGTAACTGAATTTTTTATTCAAAAATTCGGAATCAAAAAATCTCTGGGATCGAAATTTGCTTGGGTAGATTTGGATTTTTAGAGGTTCCCATTAATCTAAAAAATGCCAGTTTTAAGACAAAATTAATAAAATAAGATGAAATTAGAAAAGTTTTTGAAAAGCTCGGTGTTAATATTATCACTTCTGATCTCCACCGCAGTTTTTATAATCGCATATTGCCATATATTTGATGAAGCTGGATTGGCAGCTAAAAAAAGATTGTTAGATTATCCGCTTCTTACTTTTTTTATAACCCCGTTTTTCTTTTGGATTTCAGCTTATCTGTGTCGCAGATATTCTCCAAATGCCTCTGGTCATCATTTACAATCAGCAATCAACCAGCTCAAAAAAGACTCAAACAGCTTTGAAAAAGTCTCTGATTTTTTAAATGCACGCCTTGTGATAGTTAAGACTGTCAGTTCACTCATATCAAGTTTTGGCGGAGGATCTTTAGGAAAAGAAGGTCCGTCAGTTCATATGTCTGCCGGTATTTTTGCAGTATTTGCCGATCGTTATAAGAGATTTTTACCTAAAATTAATTTAGAAACATGGGTTATCTCAGGAGGTGCGGTTGGTTTAACACTGGTATTTAATGCGCCAGTAGCAGGCATTGTTTTTGCCGCTGAAAAGCTTTTTAAAATGGGATATAAAAGCCTTAAGCAGAGCATTCTTCTGGCAATAATATCCGTGATTCTTGTCTCGATAGTCTTTCACAAATCCAACTCAATGTTTTTATTTCATGAGGTTAGTTTTGGAAATGAAGCAATGTGGTGGCCGTTAATTTTTACAGCAGCAATTTGTGGATTATTGGCTTTTATCTTTAAGTCAGTTTGCAGCTATTTATATCTTAAGGTATGCAGCATCAAATCTAATTTATGGCACATAGTTCCAGTAGCATTAGGTCTTGTGGTGGCGTGTATCAATTTTTACAGCGGCATTTATTCCTTTAGCGGCGGTATTCAAACTATACAGCAAGCATTATCCAGTGACCACACCTTGCTTTCCTACAAAGAAGTCGGGGGAAGAATTTTAAACACCATACTCACTTTTTCTTCGGGTTCCGCTGGCGGATTAATTGCTCCTGCAATGGCAATTGGCGCTGGTATTGGCTCTATTGCAAGCACTGTAGCTCTTAATGCTGATGTTGGTATTTTTTTACTAATTGGAATGGCGGCATTTTTAAGCGTTGTACTTGGCGAACCGATTACTGCGGCAATTATAATCTTTGAAACCACCGGACAAGATATCCAAGCTTTACCGTTTTTACTTGGTGCAACAATCATCTCTTTGATGATCTGGAAAGTGGTTGAGAAAATTATAAATTTTAGATTTTTAGAGAGGAACCTTGGTAATAGCCGCTCCTAAAAATACCAAAAAATTTATCATAATTTTGTAAGTGATTTATTCGCAAAAATATTCCTACCTAAAAGGAATTTTTACATCACTTTTACTTTGAAGTTCACATGTGACAAGTTCGCAAAAAAGTAAAGAATATCACTTGAGGTAGCACCTTGAGAAGTTCGATGAAAAACCCACGAAGCCAGCATTTATCAATACTCACCTTTTTTAAAAAGGTAAACGTGAAGCGGAGAAACAGAGAGAAAAATACCCCAAAAATGCAAAAAATTTTGCTGACGAGAGAGAGGAAGGTAAGCGTGAAATAGAAATTCAAATATGGAGAGAAGCCGCAAATACAGGGCTTGGAGAGGGGTAGAGAAATTTGCTAAAACCTATGGGAGATTCGGTTCGCAAAGGCGTGTATGGCGGAAGAGGTGAGATTCGAACTCACGGAACACTTGCATGCTCGGCAGTTTTCAAGACTGCTGCCTTAAACCACTCGGCCACACTTCCACATAATGAATTCGTGATTCTAGCTTTGCAGCAGAGGACACAGTTTCGTTTAGCATGTGCATATAAACTTTAATTCAGCTTTGCTGAAGTCAAGGTTTATAAGGGTTTTTTTGCTCTTTAGAATCAAAGAGGCGGCGCAAGTTATTTTAGGGAAATTTTAATTGCAAGTTAGGTAATTTCTTTTTTTGCAGAAAAATATTTGGGTGAAATTTTTTCATTTATGAGTTTGGTGAATTTTGTTTGAAAAATTTTTCTAGTAAGATAATTGCTTTTTGTAATGTAAAAAAAGCTAGGTTTTTAAAAGTGTAATAGTTAGGTAAGGGTATAATAGTTTTAAGGCTTTGTCTGTAGGTTGGAATATGTTTTGGTTTTACAAAAAATAGAGAAAGAATTTTAATAAAATTTTAATAACAAAGTTAGATTTGAAGTTATGCCTAAAAGTAGAGTAAGAAATGGCTCAACTACAAATGGAGAAATTGACTCAACTGCAAAATGGGCCGCTCCAAGACTTGAGAATAAACAAAACATAAAATTTTTTATTCCTTATCCGGAGGAAAAAGATTTTGCGGTTCAAGCTGGTTCAGGACGTGAAAAAGAATTAATTGAAAAAAAGACTGCTTCCAAAAACAAGGTTTTTAAAATTAATCAATTTACAGGATTGTCTCCTGAGCAAATTTTACAGAATATAGTTTTCGGGGCTAGGATTAAAAAAAAGCCATGCCTAAGAGCTGTTACTACAACTACAAAAACTACAGATATTATAGAATTTAAAGATGGAAACGTTTATATTAACGGGGTGAAAAAAAATGGAAATTATGGTCTTACTGAAACTGCAGCTCCGACAAAATTTACAATCGAACGAAAATTTTTTTGTTTAAACGAACTGGAAAAACCTTTAAAAGCACTAGAAGCGAAGTTAAAAGAATATGAGTTTTCTCCGAAAGAAAGATTGAGTCGCGCTTTAGATTCTCTAGGAACAAACACGACTCTTGCCAGTATCAAAACTAAATATAGCAGTTCAGAACTAACTCCCACTTACGCTTTATATTGTTTGGAGCAAGAGCTGCTCTTAATTAAAGAGCAGATTAATGCATATGTTAATGAAACCAACGAATTAAGATCTCAGTTAGAAATACCTGGGCCAACAAATATGACTCCGGCTGAAAATTTTATAATAAATGCCAAGGGGGCAATTAAGGTTTTTAGAGTAAGCGGCAAAATTCCAGAAATGGCTGAAGATTTTCGAACGCAGTTTGGACCTATTATAGAAGATGTTAACGCAGTTGAAAAATTACAAACCAGCAAAACAGTTGATAGATTGTTATTCGCAGAAAAATTTCCGGCAATTAAAAAATTCGAGTCGCAGATTTTAACCGAATCCGAATTGCTGGAAGTGATGAGGAATAGCAGATTATCAGGCCAGCAGGCAGATTTATTGCATCAAATTGAAGATGTAATTATGCATGATAATACCAGATCAAAAGTGCGTGGGCTTTTGGATACTGGGATGGGAAAAACATTTTTAGCAGAAAAAATTGCCCAATATTCGAAAATATTAAAAAGAGAAAATAGAAATTTACCGGAGAATTTTCCTCGCATTGCCAGCTTCGAAATCAAAAATATTGATCTGGCAAATCAAGAGCAATTGTTAGAAATGGAATCAAGAGGTAGTAGGAATGATAAGCCGCTGAAAGGTGAGTTAATAATTGTCGATGAAGATTTTTTTATAAGTAAAAAAAGCCTAAGAACCCTTGTTGATAAAGGGGCAAAAGTTGTGAGATTTGGTGCTAGTGAAAACAAGTTGCAATTGATTGAAGCTTTTCATCGTGCCGAAGAAAAAAATAGTGTCGGCGCTGAAATCAAGAAAAATGAAGCATTGATTAAAATGCTGGAAAATAAGAAAGATGAAAATAACAAACTTATAGAAATTTATCGTAAGTTGAGTAGCAGTTACCAAAGAATCACGGAAGATGAAAGGATCTCTCATATGTTGCAAAGTTTTAACAGGGAAGAGTTTAAAGAAGCAATTGATAAGCTGGTAGAAAAAGGTCTAATTAAAAAGGAAGAAGTTGAAGAATGTTGGTCAAGAGTTGATCCTAATTTTAATGGTCGTAGCCAAAAAGGGGATCGATCGAATCGAGCTACTGAAGTTAATATAAAAAAAATGATTACGGCAGCGTATTCTATTCCGCAGATTGAAATATCTCAGGCTTTATGGACGATTAATGAAACGAGAAGTAGTGCCAAAGAATTCAAAAATGCATATGCAGAGCTGAAAAGATTAGGCGTTTTTGAAGGTCTTAGTGAAGAAATAGATGTATCATTACCTGAAGTGATTGAGCAACGAGCTATAAAAAGTTTTAAGACAAAGTATCTTCCGGCAATTAAATATGCTGCTGAAAAAAAGATATTATCACTAAATGGTCTGGAAAGTAATCAGGATATAAAGGATGAAGGTAATAATTTATCTAAAGGACTTCTATACAGCTCTTATTTGAATGGAATTGGAAGAGATATTGATACTCAAATTTCCACTATCAGAGCAAAAAATGAAGAGTTGCGTAAATCAAACCAGATTTTTGATTCTAAAGTAAAAATCAGAAAAAATGATGTTGAGGCAGTTGCAGAAAGAAGAGATTTGGCAAAAAAAAGACTTAAGGAAGCTGAAGTAGTAAATGTTTCTAATGATTGGTGGGAGCCTACTATCGAAAATGATCTTGGTGATAAAAATTGGTGGGAGCATGCTATCGAAAATGATCTTGGAGGTAATAAGAAATCACAAAATATTTTTCCGGGACTTTCTTTAGGTGAAGTAGAAATTAAAACAGGTCTCAAAGAAATATTAAAGCAAACCGGAAAAGATGTTGCGGTTGCCAATTTCGTTAAAGATGGAAAGCATAAAATTATATTAGCCAAGAAAAATGCGAAAGGTTCAATAGAGCATACAGTTATTGAAAATGATGGTAATAAGGATGACCGAATTGCAGAATTGGCGAAAGGAACAACTTCGTCAGTAATGATTTACGCCGGAGAACAACTAGAATTTGTTGTTGGTGGCGACTATGGTCCTTTAAGTATTTTAGCTGAAGGCGACAGACAAAATATTTTTATAAAACGCGAAGAAGATTTAAACATTGATCTTTTCAAGCAAATGTTTGGAAGGGATCGTGGCGGCGTTGAAAACATTTCAAGAAGAGTTATTTTAATTGGTGAAGTTGCAAAAGGTAAAGAAGCGGCGGAATTAGCTGATGAATCTTTTGCCAATTCTCAGAAAAAAGATTTATCTACAATGCAGCAATCCCTGCAAACCAAGTTGAAAAAATATTATAAAGAAAATAGAAAAAGTGAAAAATTAGTTGAAATGATTTTAAGGGATATTTCAAAAAATGGAGCCAAAGAAATAGTCCCGCTTATTGTTAATAGAGCCGTTCTTGCAGATTGGGTGAATAAACAATCCAACTTTCTTATAGAAGGCG
Source organism: uncultured Alphaproteobacteria bacterium (assembly GCA_903937405.1). Taxonomy (GTDB): domain Bacteria; phylum Pseudomonadota; class Alphaproteobacteria; order Rickettsiales; family UBA1997; genus UBA2645. The sequence goes on from CAIZZE010000054.1 coordinate 5,468, forward strand.
TTGATAAAGAAAAATTTAGGCGCGATTTAAAAGCTTTTGCTTTTTACAGCTTGGCTGAGCAAGCAGTAGATCAAAAAACAGAGTGCAGTGCTGCTTTTAATAAAATTTCTTTGGAAGGTTTTACTGCTTCAGAAGAGTTGAAGAATTTAATAAAAACTTCCGACGTAGTTTTAACATTAGATAATTTGGAAATTTTTTCCGAATTACTGCATTTGAAAGAAGAAGTTAAACCGGAAATAAAATCAACAAAATTAGATGAGTTAAGAAAACAATTGGATCAAAAACAAGAATTATTGTCGGAAGCGGCTGGAAATGAGGGAAGTTTAGCACAGAAAGGGTCAGATAATGCTAATAATAAAGTTTCGAGAAAAGTTCGTGGAAATCAAGAAGTTGCTTCAACAAGTGACCAACAAAAACAAAAAGAAAATGCTTTAAAACAAGCCGCAGACATTGAGCGGGGAAAAAAATTAAAAGCAGCTCAAAAGGAAGAAGCTCCTTCACAAGAATTAAGAGCAGTGCAACTTTCGGCGGATAAAAAAACGAGAAAAGATGATAAATTGAAAAAAGACGAAGAAGCTGGAAAAGAAGCTAACTTACAAATTGAGACATTTGGAAATAGTCTCAATTCTCCGCACGCAGCTTTGATTGAAACTAAGAAACATCCTTCGATAGAAGAAATTGTAAAAGTAAGTGATAATAACGAATTTGAAATTGATAACTTGAAACCAGATTTTGAGATCTTGGAAGGTGATTCGAAGGGGAAACATGAAGTTAATATTGTTAATCCGGTTGGCGATGAAACTGCTAATAAAGCCTTTATTGCTGGAGTTGTCAGAAAAGATTCTGATGATCAAACGCCAGATCTTAACAAGGAATTAGACAGCGAATCCCTTAAATTACGAGATTCATCTAAAACAATAGATGAATCTTCGTTGGAATTTTCCGGAATTAGCAATGTTGTAAAGAGTGTAAATGATAAAGAGGTTCAATCCGGAGAGTCGCTAACAGTTACTGGTGTTAAAAATGGTGAAACAGAATTAAGTGCAGATGAAATTGATAAACCGGCTAAAGCAATAGAAGCTGAAAAGGCTGCAATAACTTCTCAAATAATTAAGGAGCAAGCTTCTAAAACCATTGAAAGCGTGATGCAAGCATCGACTGATGATGTTAAAGAAGGAAATGAGCAAGGTTTAAATTCTAAGAAAGCTGCACAATCAATATTAAAAACGCCCAGAGATAATGCTAATTTGAATAAATGTTCTTCTTCTGAACAATATTACTCAAATGACGTTTCACAAAGAGGTTCCTTTAGTGAAGAAGATTCTAAGGATATTGCAGCTGGGGAAGTGGAATATGAAGAAGCAAAGAAAGTGCTTTTAGAGCATGAAGCAGCCGCAATACAAAAATCACATCAACCGCTTACAGATTCAGAAGTTGCGTCCAAAATTAAACTGATTGCTAAAAATGATCTCCATAATTTAGGAGAATCAACAAAACCGGAAAAAAATCGAAAAACTGAATTTTTCAATTCTGACAAAGTAATGCGCACTCTTGCCAAAGTTCATGCGATAAGCGAGTTGCGGGGTGAAAAAATGGATTTGGAGGAATGGAAAAAAGTTTGGGGTCTGGATAGATTATCGAATCTTAATCTTACTCTCGCAGATAAAGCAATTTTAGCAATGCTTGGTATGAATGATGAAGGCGTGAAAATGGTTTTTGGATCTATTGAAAAACCCCAGCTTGCTCTCGGTACAATTGATGACATCAAGCTTGAAAATATCATGAATGTTGCTTCTAAATTAATTGCTGCGATTGAGCCGGAAGAGTTAAAAAAATATTCCGGTAAAGAAGTTGAAACAAGTAATGGAATAAAGAAAATTATCTCTGACAAATTAGGGAAGGGTGTTGCTGGTCGTAGTTTAAGTTTTGATTCGGGTACGCCTCAGCCAAGTGTGGAAAAACCGCAAGCTTGGAAAGTTAGTTTAGTTATGCCTAAAAGCCGTACTATTGTGGGTGTTAAGAATTGAAGGGAAAATATATCTATAATCGCGAATGCCGAAAATAGCCGTTTAGGCTATTTTCTCTCAACAACTTCCGGCATTTCAAACCGAATAAATCCTTCTTTCAAATTCACTTCCGGAAAAATCTCATTCTTGAATGGAAAATTATCAATATGATCTTTTCCATCTACAATCTGATCAAACTTAATTTCAATAACTCCGCCAGCGCCGTGATCTAAAATATTTGCAACCTTACCAATTTTTTTAGAAGCGCTATCAACTACATCTAACCCAATCAAATCGACATAATAAAATTCATCTTCATTAGTTGCTTCAAAATCAGTACGATTGGTAAAAATTTCTTTGCCACGCATTAATTCTGCAGCGTTGCGGTCATTGATGCCATCGATTTTAGCGATGATGATTGGATTTCCTGAACTGGTTCCAATTACAATTTTATTTTTATTACTGATTTTGATTTTTAGCGGATTTTCTTTTTCATCAAACAAAGAATATTTCTCGATATTTTCCGGATTGTCCGAAAATACGATAAGCTTTACATCGCCTTTAATTCCAAAGACAGAATTGACTTTTGCGAATAGAATTTTTTTGGTCATTTTAGATTAATTATTTACTTTTTTTACTCAAAAATTCTTCACCACGAAACTTCTTCGCCACCGCATCAAGTGTCGCGTTGATAAAAGTAATTTTCCCGCTATCAAAAAAACTCGCCGCAATATCAACATATTGATCTACCACAACTTTCGCCGGAATATCATGCATAAATTTCAACTCAAAAGTTCCGAAGCGTAAAATCTGACGCGAAACATCTTCAATTTTTTCCATCGTCCAGCCGTCGCGTAAAAATTCTGTAACTTCACTATCAATTTTTGCCGTATCAAGCGTAACGCCGGTTAAAAGGGTGTTTAGAAAATTTTCGTCAATTTCATCGCGAAATGAACAGGCATCTAACTCCGGATTTAATAAATAATTTTCAATCACATCATTCTTGACTTCATCAATCTTTTTTTCGCCGTCCAAAAAATCATATTGGTAAAAAATTTGCACTGCCATCAGGCGGGTCAAGGCTTTCTTGTAATTAATCGGTGCTTTTTTTGTGTTTTTGCTCATGTGTTTAAGTGTAAAGATCTCATGGACCCCGTCGTGAAGACGGGGTGACAATACTTTAGCATTGTCGGGGTGACAATACTTTAGCATTGTCGGGGTGACAATACTTTAGCATTGTCGGGGTGACAATACTTTAGCATCGTCGGGGTGACAATACTTTAGCATTGTCGGGGTGACAATACTTTAGCATCGTCACCCCGTCTTCACGACGGGGTCCATGAGATCTTTAAATAATTTTATATTTTTAAATATTTAACCAATCTCTATCAATTGACTTTTGTCGCCCGCGCTTTTTAAATGCAGCGGAATTTTTTTCACATCTTTTTCTTTACAAAAATCAAATGCCTAAAAGAACAGACATTAAATCCATCCTCATCATCGGGGCTGGACCAATCGTTATCGGACAAGCTTGCGAGTTTGACTATTCTGGAACTCAAGCTTGCAAAGCCTTGCGCGAAGAGGGTTACCGCGTGATTTTGATTAACTCAAATCCGGCAACAATCATGACTGATCCCGATATTGCTGATCGTACATATATTGAGCCGATCAACGCCGTTATCGTTGAAGAAATTATCAGAAAAGAAAGACCAGATGCAATTTTGCCAACAGTTGGCGGACAAACTGCGCTAAATTGTGCGATAGAATTAGCCAAAAAAGGTGTGCTTGAAAAATATAATGTCGAACTAATCGGCGCTTCAATTGAAGCGATTAACAAAGCCGAAGATCGCGCGCTTTTTCAAAAAGCGATGGATAAAATTGGTCTTGAAACCCCCAAAAACGCCATTGTTCACAATATGGAAGAAGCTTGGGAAGCGCTTAAAAAAGTTGGATTACCGGCAATCATTCGCCCATCTTTCACCATGGGCGGCGCCGGTGGAGGTGTTGCTTACAGTAAAGAAGAATATCAACAAATCATTGAATATGGTTTAACAATTTCTCCAACCCATGAAGTGCTGATTGATGAATCAATCATTGGCTGGAAAGAATATGAAATGGAAGTTGTGCGCGACAAAAATGATAACACGATCATTATTTGCTCAATTGAAAATGTCGACCCGATGGGCGTACATACAGGAGATTCAATCACAGTTGCACCAGCGTTAACTTTGACTGACAAAGAATATCAACGCATGCGCAACGCTTCAATTGCAGTGCTTCGCGAAATCGGTGTAGAAACTGGCGGATCAAATGTGCAATTCGCCGTAAATCCGGCTGATGGTCGCATGACGGTAATTGAAATGAATCCAAGAGTTTCGCGCTCTTCGGCGCTTGCTTCAAAAGCTACGGGTTTTCCAATTGCTAAAGTAGCCGCCAAATTAGCGGTTGGCTACACTCTCGATGAAATTAAAAATGACATCACAGGCGGCGCAACGCCAGCTTCGTTTGAACCGACAATTGATTATGTAATTACCAAAATCCCAAAATTCACTTTTGAAAAATTTAAAGGCAGTGACAATGTGCTTTCCAGCTCAATGAAATCAGTTGGCGAAGTTATGGGAATTGGGCGTTCATTCATTGAAAGTTTTCAAAAAGCCCTGCGTTCTTTGGAAGGAAATTTAAGTGGTTTAGATGAAATTGCGATTGCTTCAGAAGATCCAGAAATTCGTGTAAAAATTATCAAAGAAAAATTAAAAATCGCCGCTCCAAACAGATTATTATTGATCGCGCAAGCAATGCGCGAAGGAATTTCCTGTAAAGAAATCAATCAAATCACTTCTTACGATCCATGGTTTTTAGAGCAGGTTTATTCAGTGATTTTGGTTGAAGCAAAAGTTCGCAAAGAAGGATTGCCAAAAAACCGCGAAGATTTTCTAAATTTGAAACATATGGGTTTTGCTGATAAACGTTTAGCAAAAATTACTGGTCAAACTGAAAAAGAAGTGCGGGAATTGCGTTGTGCTTTGGATTTAAATCCAAGTTACAAGCGTGTAGATTCCTGTGCTGCTGAATTTGATTCAGTTACTTCTTACATGTATTCTACTTATGAAGAGTAAGTTAACAAAGTTCAATGGACTTTTTTTAAATTCAAATGCAGTTAAAAAAACAAAAAGCTTTTTCTTTAATTGAGATTTCCATCGTAATTCTGATTGTCGGGATAATAATTTCCGGTGTAGTCGGTGGAAGCTTATTGGTAAAAAAATCCAAAATTGTTACAGCTCAATCTGCTACTCAATTATCTCCGATTAAAGCAATTCCAGACACTGCTTTATGGTTAGAAAGTTCTTTGGAAGATAGTTTCAAGAATTCCGAAACCAGCAGCGGTGATGCAGTTTCAGTTTGGTACGATCAAAAAAATTCTGTCAATAAATCTAGTGTAGTTGCAGTTGGAAATGGCCCAACTTATTCCAACACCATTAATTATATTCATGCTGTAAAATTTTCGGGAAGCAGTTCGGATTATCTGCAAATTTCTGATGCCAGTTTTTTAAATAATTCTGATTATACGATTGTAATTTTAGAAAAACGCCAGAGCGCTACTGCCGGATATTTTATTGGCAATAGTGCTGTAGCAACTTCAAATCAAACTCTGGTTTTGGGATATAGCGCCGATCAACAAATAACTCACTCTCAAGGAAGTGATAATTCTTATAACTCTGCGATCAGTAGCTATTCTTCTTCAACTGATAATCCGAGAATTTTCACTTTCACATCTGATTCAACCCAAGGCAAAAAAACCTATATTAACGGATTATTAGCGGCACAAAGTGCCGACACAACGCAGCTCTCTGGAATTACCACTCTTGCAATCGGTAAAGGCTATACTGGCGAAATTGGTGAAATTGCTATTTTTACCAGAGCTTTAAAATCTGATGAAAGAAAATATACCGAAGATTATTTAGGTAAAAAATTTGCTGCCAAAGTTAATAGAAATACCGTGGCAAGCGGCTCATGTGTTGGTGGTGTTATAACCAATAATGGTTGCACCATGGATTGCGTAACTAGCGCAATAGCGGGATTAACTTCTCCGTCAATGGTATCAGACGGAGCAAGTAATGTAACCGGAACTTGTGGTGGCACAGGATATGCTGCCGGAACTGTAACCTTAAGTTGTTCTAACGGATCTTTAACTTCCACTCCTTCAACTGGTTGTGCATGTGATACTGGCTACATCTCAGGAAGTGGAGGAAGTTGTGTTTCTCCAAGTAATTGCACAGTGAGTGTTGTTGGGGTTACAACTCCAGCTTCAGTGAATCATGGAACATCAGGAAACTTAACTTGTGGTGCTACCGGTTACACTGGAACAGTTGCTTACACTTGTAACAATGGTTCTTTGAATCTGACTGGGTCTTGTGCTTGTGTTACTGGTTACGCTGGATCGACTTGTAGCACTTGCGATACTGGGTATGTTGCCGGTGGTGGCGGAACTTGCGTACCGGTCACTTGCACAATTGATGCTGCGAGTGGATTTGCTGCTAAAACTGGGCTGGCTTATGCATCAACTGCAACGACGATTTCTTCTCCTTGCCAAATTGGTTATACCGGATCTCCGACTTATACTTGTACAGCTTCGGGAGATGCTACAGTTTCTGGAACTTGTAATGCAATTACTTGTACTGCCGAAGCCGGAACTGGTTACGATGCTAAAACAGGTCTTGCCTATGCTGCTTCAGGAACAGGAAGTTTTTCTTGTGATGCATCTGGTTACGCTGGCACTAAAAATTATACCTGCACCGCAACTGGTGCAGCTACAATCACTGGAGGTACTTGCGACCGCATATGGTGGACGCTTATGAGTACAACAGCTAAAGGAGGAAGTGATCTTTTTGGAAGCCGCCTCGCTACTAGTCCGATTGCATGCAGTAGTAGTTACAAGGGAAGATACGTTTTGATTCGTAGTACTTACACAGTAACATTCAGTGGTTCCTCCCTTAGCGCAACTTCTGCTTATGGTTGGTTAACCTCATTTTGTTCTTCCGATAATTGCGGCGATGTTGTTAACATCCTTGGTGGTGGCTATTATAATGTTTATAGATGCGATCCATAATGGGGCGAGTTCAATAATCTAGAGCAACACTAATAAAAACTTTTAGCTCTGGCCAGGAGCTTTATTGCTCTAGAGGCAATGAAGATTTTATTAAAATTAATAATTAGCTAACAGTGTGTCTATAACCTTAAGTTGTTCTATTTGCCTCAAACTTCCTACTCTTCTGAATTAATTTTATGAAATATCTTTCCTATAAATACGCTAAAAACAGCGATGAACTTTTTGTCGAAAATGTTGCTGTTGCAAAAATCGCAGCTGAAGTTGGAACGCCATTTTATTGCTATTCTAAAAAATCCTTAATCGAAAATTATCAAGCATTTTCTGACGCTTTTGATGAAGCAAAAATTACCGATTACAAAATCTGTTACGCCATAAAAGCCAATTTCAATATTCATTTAGTAAAAATCTTAAGCAGCCTCGGAGCTGGAATTGACGCGGTTTCAGCTGGTGAAGTTTTTCGCGCTTTAAAATCTGATATTGATCCAAAAAAAATCGTTTTCGCCGGAGTTGGAAAAACCGGCGAAGAAATGGAATATGCGTTAAAAAATGGCGTCGAAGAATTTTCGGTCGAATCAATCGCCGAAATGTTTTTGCTCAATGAAGTTGCGACTTCGCTGCAAACCAAAGCCAAATTTTCTTTGCGTGTAAATCCAAATGTCGATGCCAAAACTCACGATAAAATTTCAACCGGCAGAAAAGGCGATAAATTCGGCGTTGATATTGAAAAAGCGCAAGAAATTTATGCTCAAGCCGCCAAACTTCCGGGTCTTGAAATTTATGGCATCTCAACTCACATCGGTTCACAAATCACTAAGCTTGAGCCATTCAAACTGGCTTTTCAAAAATTACGTGAACTTTGCCTAACATTAAAAAATCAGGGCCATAAAATTTCTGCCCTCGATTTTGGCGGTGGAATTGGGATTTTATATAAAAATGAAACCACGCTTTTAATTCACGAATATGCTGCGTTAATCAAAGAAATGACCAAAGATTTAAATGTTAAAATCACGATTGCACCAGGACGCGCAATGGTTGGAACGGCTGGAATTTTGGCAACAAAAGTGGTTTTTTTAAAAGAAACCGATGTTAAAAATTTTGTGATTATTGATGCCGCGATGAATGATTTAATGCGTCCTGGGCTTTATGGTTCTTATCACGAAGTTTTGCCGGTAGTTAAAAAAAATGGCGCCAAAGCAGTTTATGATTTGGCTGGTCCGGTTTGTGAAAGCACTGATATTTTAGCTAATGCCAGAGAATTAGTTGATCCAAAGTCGGATGATTTATTCGTATTTTGCAGCGCCGGCGCTTATGGTTCATCAATGTCGAACGAATATAATTGCCGCCCGATGATTCCGGAAGTTTTGGTTGATGGTGATGAGTTTAAAGTGATTCGCAAACGTCCGAGTTTTGAGGAAATGTTGCGGTTGGAGGAATAATAAAATTTGAGTTTGATTGAGTGCTATAGATCCTGAAACAAGTTCAGGATGACGGGATTTGTTAGATCTTTCATCCATCGTCATCCTGAACTTGTTTCAGGATCTATAGATTTTCATCACACATAACCTACAAAATATTTAGCTGCAAAAACCCCGTCCAAAAAATCGCAATCTTAATTTCTTTGCCAACATAAATTCCTTCCACCAATTTTTTATAGCCATTCAACTGCCTTAAATATTGATCCGGCACCACATCTGGCAAGATTTCGTCAGATTTATAATCAACAATTAAAACCTCATTTTCTTTTTCTACCAACAAATCAATCCGCTTTAAATTTTTTTGCCCAACAATATCAACTTCGCATCTTACTTTTCCTGAAAATAATTTTTCAAAATGCTGTGAATCAATGAAAGCAGCAAGATCTTGTTGAATTTTGTTTTTTTCTCTTTCGCTTAAAAACTCTTCTTTCTCAATAATTTTTTTAGCAATTTCTTGCAGCCAATTTTTATCTTCAGCAGAATTTTTTCCAATTACTTCAAAAATTTTATGAACTAACCGACCTTTGATTTGCGAAGGTTTAATTTGATTTTGAGCAATAGATCCTGAATCAAGTTCAGGATGACGATGCGAGAATTTTAGAGATAAACTCACCTCTTTCTCCGCGTCATCCCGAACTTGTTTTGGGATCTTTCTCGCCGACGAATCTTCAATTTCAGCCATTTTCAAAAACTCTCCCAACTCTAAAATTTCTGCGCCAGTAACCGAATTTTTTACAATCTCATACCAACATTCTGGATCTTTCGCTTTACCAAAACTGCCGACATATAATTCATTCTCCGCCCGCGTCATTGCTACATAAAGCAACCTTAAATATTCCTCTTTCGCTTCAAGTAATTTGCAAGCGCGATGTTTTTTTAACAGCAAATTTTCATCTTCTTTTTTGCGACACCAAACTGGAATTTTATCTTCGCCAAATTCAATCCAAGAAATTTCTTCTTTCGCCGAAAGCAATTGATTAAAATTATAGGAACAATCCGGAATCATGACAATCTTGGCTTGCAAACCTTTCGCCGAATGAATTGTTGTAATTTTTACACGATCATTTTCATCGGAAGAAAGTGAAATTTCAAAATCGAGCTTTTCAATAAATTCCAAATATTTTTGTAAATTCGGTGAAAAATTCTGGCAAAAATCAAAAACACTTAAAAGTAATTTATCCAGTATTTCCAAGTTCTCATGACCAAAAGTAGCGAGGAAATTTTGTTGGTGATTTTTTTGATGAAGTAAAAAATAAAAAAATTCAAAACAATTTAATTGCTGTGATTTTGTAATTAATTCATCGAGATTATTTTTAATTTCTCTAAATTTTTCTAATTGCCCCAAACTATTGAAAATAGTGGTTTCATGCTCATTTTTAAATTGACAGATTTCAAATAATTCTTCTTCAGAAATGGCAAAAATCGGTGATTTTAACAAGCAGGCTAAATTCAAATCATCATGCGGTAAAAGCACAAATTTTGCGGCGGCAAGCAAATCCTGAATTAAAATATTTTCGCTGAATTTTATTTTGCTGACAGAGGTAAAAGGAATTTGATATTGGTGAAAAAACTTCGCCAAAGCCTTGTCAAAACCGTTGGTGCGATTGCGAAGCAAAATCATGAAATCGCCGTAATTAGCCAATTTAGAATCAACTCTTAAGTGAATTTTACGCGCAATAATTTCGGCTAAAATTTCTCCTTCTTCCTGCTCTTCATCTTTAGAAAAATCTATTTTCCACTCAAAACTAATTTCTTTTTTTTCGGTTTTTTCTTTTTGAATCTGCGGCCAAATTTCTACTTTCCCTAAACCTTCACGAATCGGCTTGTGCGCTTGAAACTCAGATACTTTACTAATTGCTTTTTTGCGTTCTTCTTTAGAAAAAACATCATCAACCGCTTGTAAAATTTTTGCTTGCGAACGAAAAGAATTATTCAATTCAATTTTCTTCAAATTGCTTCCCAGCTTTTCTGCAAAATGAGCAAAAATTTCAGCGCTGATATTTGGCTCCGCGCCTTGAAAACTATAAATCGATTGTTTTTCGTCACCAACAATAAAAATGCTGCGACTTTTATTTGATGAGCTCAAGCCCGTAAAAAAATCTTCACTCAAAGCTTTGATAATATTCCATTGTTGGTGATTGGTATCTTGCGATTCATCAATCAAAATATGGTCAAAACTGCTATCCATTTTTAATTTTACCCAATTAGAAAAATCGGGATTTGCCAAGAGCCGATTGGTTTCAACGATTAGATCATTATAATCGAGAACGGAATTTTGTTTTTTTAGTTGCGAATAATTTTCCAAAATATGATCAACAAAACGCAAGAGCAGGGCGCTGTCATTGGCAATTTTTAAGGAATTTAACTGGTCGGAAAAATTATTAATTAATTGGCAACAATCACTAAAAATGCTGGTTAATTCAAGGTTTGCGGCGATGTTTTTGCTCAGTTTGCGGGGATTTCCTTCTTGGGTGAAAAAAGCTAATTTGTAATCAGGAAAATTTTCTAAAATAAGATTATTGAGAAATTTTCGAATTGCGGTTGCGAGTTTGCTGTTGGTTACGAGTCCGCTATTTTCTAGCTCCAAAGCCAATTTTAGATGAGCTTGGTGATTAATTTGAGCAGCGAATTTTTGGAAAATGATAGATCCTGAAACAAGTTCAGGATGACGGAGTGAGGGTTGAGTTTGATGCTGAACATTTACCGCATCGTCATCCAGATCATTCCCCACATCTTCATCCAGATCATTCCCCACATCTTCATCCAGATCATTCCCCACATCGTCATCCAGATCATTCCCCACATCTTCATCCAGATCATTCCCCACATCTTCATCCAGATCATTCCCCACATCGTCATCCTGAACTTGTTTCAGGATCTGTTTGCTTGAACTCCCTTCATTGCTAACTCCAAAATTCTTAAAAATTTTGGCGATAATATTTTCAATTCCAAAAAATTTTTCCTTCAAAGAATTAAGCTGCTCTTTCTTGTTTAAAAGATTAGCCACCAATCCTGAAAAACTTTCCTCATGCAATTTGGCATTGGTTTCTTGCACCAAATTTTTTAACTCTTCATTTACGAGAGCTTTTTTCAAAACTTCTTTTTGCGCTGTTTTTAAAAGCAGTTTTTCCTGATTGCTTTCTAATACCTCAAAATTTGGTTTTACTTTGGCTTCGAAAGGAAAAATTTTAATTAAAGTCTGGCAAAAGGAGTGAATGGTTTGAACCTTTATTTTAGATTCTTCATCGAGGATTTTTACGAATAAAATCCGAGCTCGTTTCAATTCATTTTCAGTTGGAAAATCACCACTTAAAGCTGTGAGTTTTTTTTGCAATTCGGCATTGTCGCATAAAATCCATTTTGCCAATTCGCTATTAATCCGACTTTGCATTTCAGCGGCGGCGACTTTAGTGAAAGTTAAACAAAGTATTTTGTTTGGTGAAACATTGTCGAGCAGAAGTCGTAAAACGCGGTCAGTAAGAATTTTAGTTTTGCCCGAACCGGCGGATGCAAAAACCCAAGCTGAGTTTTTAGGATTGGAAGCGATTTGTTGAAGATTGAGGGTCTGTTGGAAATTAGACTTCATTTTCTTGGAAAGGCGAATGCAGGACGGGTTTTGTAAACCCGTCCTCACGTTCATGTGAAATTAACTAAAATATTTTTCTAATTAGCTGGTGCAGGAACTGGAGCTGCTGCTTCCGAAGCTGGAGCGGCAGGTGCTGCTGTTGGATCTGCCGCAACTGTTTTTGCCGCTTGTCGCTCTTTATTTTGCATTATACTGCGATATCTCGCGACGTTGGCATTATGATCTTTAATATTAGAAGAAAAAATATGATCGCCTCTGCCGCTCGCAACGAAGAATAAATAATCACTTTGAATCGGGTTTAACACAGCTTTGATTGAAGCCATTCCCGGATTACAAATTGGAGCTGGCGGCAAACCATAAATATGATAAGTATTGAAAGGAGAATTATTTTGAATGTCGCTGACACGAATTGTGCGTTCCAAACTTTTATCGCCAAAGGTGAAAGAATAAATAATTGTTGGGTCAGATTGTAATTTCATGTGAGCGCGTAGACGATTCACAAAAACTGATGCAACTTTTGGTCTTTCTGAAGCAAGACCAGTTTCTTTTTCAACAATAGAAGCAAGAATTAAAGCTTCTTCCTTGGTTTTAACTGGTATTGTTAAATCACGCTGCGCCCACAATTCGTCGATGGTTTTTTTCATCGCGTCTTGCATGCGTTTGATCATCGAAATTTTAGTGTCGTTATAAGAGTAGAAATAAGTTTCTGGAAGCAGAGTGCCTTCTTTTACATGCTCAGGAAGCTGGCCAATTAAACCATTGGAACGATCTACCGCTTTAAGGGCGCTATTGGTTGAAAGGCCTTCGGCAACAGTGACTTTACGGAAGAAAATATTTCCGCGCACCATTTTGTGGAGGATTTTATAGTAAGAAATATTGCGCTCGAAGAAATATTCACCATAACGAACTTTTGGATCAACGCCTTTAATAAGCTGCGAGATATAAAGAAAGGCGGTTGGATTCTTCACGATTTTTTCATCATGTAATTTTTCTACAACTTCGCGCAAAGTCATGCCGCTTTCAATGATAAATCTCTTATCCTGAGCGTGGTAACTATTGGGCGCGTTGAAATACATGATGAGGCCAAGCATCAAAACTAGATAGCAAAAAACTATTACTGAAAAAGCGGCGCAAAAGGTGAAGATTTTTTTCATCTATTCTACTCGTTTTAACACTAGGCAGGCGTTAGTTCCGCCAAATCCGAATGAGTTTGAAAGCGCGTAATCAATTTTTCTTTTTTTAGCAACTTTCGCCACTAAATCAATATCGCAACCTTCAGATGGATCTTCAAGATTCAAGGTTGGAGGAGCAATATTGTCGCGGATTGCCAAAATAGAAAAGATTGCTTCAACAGCACCTGCGGCACCAAGTAAGTGGCCGATTGCAGATTTAGTTGAAGACATTGAAAGTTTATAAGCGTGATCACCAAAAACTTTTTTCACCGCATTAACTTCAATTTCATCACCAAGTGGAGTTGAAGTGCCATGAGCATTGATGTAATCAATAGCTTCCGGTTCAATTCCCGCATGTTTTAAAGCTAATTTCATGGCGTAAGTTGAGCCGCGTCCTGTCGCTTCCGGAGCCGTGATGTGGTAAGCATCACCCGACATTCCGTAGCCAACAACTTCAGCATAAATTTTAGCACCGCGTTTTTTGGCATGTTCATATTCTTCTAAAACTACAACACCAGCGCCTTCACCCATTACGAAACCGTCGCGAGCTTTATCCCAAGGGCGTGAACCTGCGGTTGGATTATCATTAAATCCAGTTGAAAGAGCGCGTAAAGCTGCGAAACCACCAACACCAACTTCGCAAATTGCTGATTCAGCGCCACCGGCGATCATCACGTCAACATCGCCATATTCGATCATACGCGCAGAATCACCAATGGCGTGAGATCCAGAAGCGCAAGCTGTAACAACAGCGTGGTTTGGTCCCATATAACCATGTTTAATTGAGATTTGTCCGGAAGCTAAATTGATTAGACTTGAAGGAATGAAGAAAGGCGTGATTTTTTTAACACCTCTTTCTTTCATGTGAACGGTAGTTTTTTCGATTGCCGGAAGACCGCCAATACCAGAACCCATCATAACGCCAGTGCGATATTTTTCTTCATCACTTTCAACTTTCCAGCCTGAATCTTCGATTGCTTGATCAGCTGCTGCAACCGCGAAATGAATGAAGCGATCCATTTTTCTTTGTTCTTTTGGATCAATATATTTATCGATGTCAAAAAGATCAGGGCCAATGCCATATTTAACTTCGCCGGCGATTTTGCACGGGCATTCAGTTGTATCAAAAATGCTGATTGGTCCGATTCCTGATTCAGAGTTGATTAATTTTTTCCAAGTACCTTCAGCGGTTGATGATAAAGGTGTTACTGCGCCAATACCAGTGACGACCACTCTTCTTTTTTGTGACATAAGTTAGGATTTAAAAATGAATTGGGAATTTTGTTTATGAATGGAAAGGCGATTATTTAAAGTAAGAAAAAATATTTTGGCAAGATTTTATCTTGGGTTTAAGGAAATGGCCTTTAATTAAAACTTAAAAACCAAGTTCTTCAACAACACCAATAATCTCCAAAAATTTCTCATAATCCGTAATTTACTTTTACCGATTTTTTGTCCGTAATCGTAAGAAATTGGAATTTCGTCAATGCGAAGTCCGAGCCTTGATAATTTAATCAGCAGCTCGCAAGTATAAGTAAATTCTGGCTCCGTAATGAAATTATCTTTTTCTTGCGCAAAAAGTTTTTGTAATTTTTCAATTTTATAAATGCGATATCCACTTGTGTAATCGAGTAAATTTTTACCGGAAATATTTTTTACCGCAAAAATTTTCTGCAACAAAATCGAAGTTGTTTTGCTAATAAATTGTCTATGAAGCGGAAAATCAGCCATTAAACTGCTATCACAAAAACGTGAGGCTACCAAAAAATCGAGATTATTTTTTTCAAAATGCGCCAGCATTTGCGAAATTTGTTCGGGATTGTGAGTATTGTCGGCATCAAGTGAAATGACCAAATCATCAGGGGAAGAATTACTTAAAACTTCCAAAAAAAGCCTTTTATAAGCAAGGCCTAAACCTCTTTCATTTTTCAGAGGTAAAATCTTGATGGAATGAAATTTACCAAACTCTTTCAGAATTTCTGCTGAATTATCTGTTGTACCATCAAGACAGGTGATGATTTGAAATTCATATGGTAAAAGCTGTAATTCATGGCTTAAATTAGTCAGCAATTTCTGTAGATTTTGCGCTTCATTCAAAGCGCAGAAAATGATTTTTATCAATTTAAGTTTTTAGATTTAAGGTTTTAATATACCAAAGCTACTTGAAGTAAATAGTTCGCTTTGGTATATTGGGGTTCCCCGTAATGCGGGGCGCGACTCGTGTCGCGTGAAAAAAATATGACATTTTAGTTCTAAAACCAAAAATCTAAATCTAAAACCAAAATCTCTTGTAAGTGGATTTCAAAATAACAAAACATCAATTCGACATCATTATTATCGGTTCCGGAGGTGCTGGCTTAACTGCGGCAATTTCGGCGATAAATTCAGGTGCCAAAAATATTGCAATAATCAGCAAAGTAATTCCCGGCAATAGTCATACGGTTGCGGCCAAAGGCGGAATTAATGCCGCGCTTAGTAATGTCCAAAAAGATGATTGGAAATGGCATGCTTACGACACATTAAAAGGTGCCGATTATTTAGCTGATGCTGACGCAGTTGAAATTCTTTGTCGCGAAGCTGAAAGAGCAGTTATTGATTTAGAAAAAATGGGTGTGGTTTTTTCGCGCGACAGTTTAGGAAAAATTTCCCAGCGCGCTTATGGCGGCCAAACCACAAATTTCGGCAAAGGTGATGTAGCTTATCGCGCCTGCTATTCTAAAGATAAAACCGGTCATACAATTTTACACACTTTGCATGAGCAAGCTTTAAAAAAAGGTGTCAGATTTTTTTCAGAATTTTTTGTAACTGATTTATTAATTTCACAAAACCAATGCCACGGCTGTTTAACAATCGATTTAAATTCTGGCGAGTCAGTAATTTTTGAAAGCAAAATCACAATTTTGGCAACTGGCGGTTACAGTCAAATTTTTCAAAATACCACTTCGTCTTTAATTTGTAGTGGTGATGGTTCAGCTTTGGTTTTTGAAGAAGGTTTGCCGCTGCAAGATATGGAATTTGTGCAATTTCATCCTACGGGAATTTTCGGTCACGGATTTTTATTAACTGAAGCAGCGCGCGGCGAGGGCGGGTTTTTATTAAATTCCGAGGGTGAGCGCTTCATGAAAAAATATGCCCCAAAAATGATGGAATTGGCATCGCGCGACGTTATTGCGCAAGCCATGGCGACAGAAATTTATGAAGGTCGCGGTATTGGAAAAAGTAAAAATTTTCTGCATTTGGATTTGCGTCACATTGATGATGAAGTCTTGAAAAACAAGCTTCCGGGCGTTGTTGAACTGGTTAAAAATTTTGCCCGACTTGATGCGAAAAAAGATTTAATCCCAGTTTCGCCGTCAGCGCATTATACGATGGGAGGAATTCCAACTAATCTTGATTGCGTAGTTTTAGATGGTGAAAAAGAAGTTGCAGGATTAATGGCGATTGGCGAAGCAGCTTGTGTTTCTGTGCATGGTGCGAATCGTTTAGGATGTAACTCTTTATTAGATTTAATCGTATTTGGAAAAATTGCCGGTGAAAAATCAGCTGAAAAAGTGGCGCAAAAAATTGGAAATAATTTTTCTGGTTTAGCTCAAAAAATCGCCGCGGAAAAAATTAAAAAATTAAAAAATCTTTTTATTGGTGAAAAGATCCTGAATCAAGTTCGGGATGACGATGTGAAGAGTTTGGAGATGAACTCGTCTCTCTCTGCGCGTCATCCTGAACTTGATTCAGGATCTTTCACACTCTCGATGCTTAAATTTCAACTCCAGTCAAATAACGAAAAAAATTTAAGCGTGTTTCGCGATGAAAAACTTTTGGAAATTGGCTTAAACGAAACTCAAAAACTTTTTAAAATTTTCAAAAATTACCAAATAAAAAATAAATCATTAATTTGGAACGAAGAACTTATCGCTTATCTCGAATTAAAAAATTTATTTCTAAATTCTTTAGCCGCTAATTTTTCAGCGCTAAACCGCCGCGAAAGCCGCGGTGCGCATTATCGTTCTGATTTTAAAAACCGCGATGATGTTAATTTTTTAGCTCATAGTTTAGTAAAAATAAACGAAGCTTCAGAAAATGAGTTGGAATTTTCGCTTAAGGCCGTAAGGTCCAATTCACAAATCCCCGAGCTCAATCTCAATCCTCAACCTAGAAGTTATTAACATGCGATATAGCGCCAATTTAAACGTAATTTTAAAAGCCATCGAGAAAGCAACAGCACACATGCCGCGCGATTTTATCGAACTTGAAAATTTGCAATCAAATCCAACTTCAGCAAATAAATTTGCTAATTCATGCTATAATCGCGTGAAGAAAATTTTGGCGGAAGATTTATCAAAATTTCGCCCCGATTATAATTTAATTTTTTCTGACGGTGAAAAAATTATCAAAAATAAAAATGCTGAATTTTCTTACCTAATTTTTCCAGTTGACGGCATGAATAACATGACGCGCTCTAACCCTGATTTTACTGTTGCCATCGCTCTTGAACATGTGAATGAAGCGGGACAAAAAGAATCAATTTCAGTTGCGATCAGCAAAATTTTTGGTGGCGAACTTTATTACTGTGAAAAAGGTTTTGGCGCATATTTAAATAATCGTAGAATTCGCGTTTCCAAAAGAACCAATTCGGAAGCGATTATTGCGGCAACCGAAGATCAGGCTGAACTTAGCAAAAGATTAGAAGGCAAAAATTTCTCAACTCGTTCTTACGGTTGCAGAAGTTTAGAATTGGCTTATTTAGCGGCTGCGCGCCTTGAAATAGGCTTGTTTAAAAAACAGGATTACGAATTATTAAAACCATTTTTGCTTTTGGTTCGTGAAGCCGGCGGCAAAATTTCTGAAGAAGAAAAATTTATTTTAGTGAGCAATTAATGCAATTTATTGATGAAGCAAAAGTCTGCCTAAAAGCAGGAGACGGTGGAAACGGCGCTTCTAGTTTCAGACGTGAAAAATTTATCCCACGCGGCGGCCCAGATGGCGGAGATGGCGGACGTGGCGGCAGCATAGTTTTTGAATGTGTAAAAGATTTAAATACTTTAATCGATTTTCGTTTTCAGCAGCATTTCATCGCTAAAAATGGCGTGAAAGGAAAGGGCGCCAATAAAAATGGTCCTTCCGGTGATGATATGATTTTGCGCGTTCCAGTTGGAACTCAAGTGTTTGCGGAAGAATCAGGCGAAATTATTGCTGATTTAATGACTGATGGCGAAAGAGTGACGATCGCCAAAGGCGGTCGCGGTGGACTTGGAAACTCAAATTTTAAAAGCTCAACTAATCGTGCGCCAACTTTTGCCCAACAAGGTGAAGAAGGCGAAAAACTTTGGGTGAATTTAAGATTAAAACTTTTATCCGACGCTGGATTATTAGGCATGCCAAATGCAGGAAAATCAACGTTTTTGGCCGCAACAACAAGAGCTAAACCAAAAATTGCTGATTATCCTTTTACAACTTTAAAACCGCAACTTGGCGTGGTTTATGTTGATAACCATGAATTTGTTTTGGCTGACATTCCGGGTTTAATTGCTGGCGCTTCTGAAGGCAAAGGTTTGGGAGATCGATTTCTAAAACACGTTGAAAGATGCGGCGTTTTATTGCATTTGATCGATTCTTCCGCGGAAGATGTGGTTGACAATTATAGCGTGATTAGAACCGAATTGATGGGCTACAGTCCTGAATTGGCAGAAAAACCCGAAGTTTTGGTTTTAAATAAAATTGATCTTTTGGATGAAGATGAACGAAAGGAAAAAATTGCCGCTTTGAAAAAATATTTGAAGAAAAATGGTGATAAAAAACCTGAAGTTTTAGCGATTTCTGGTGTTACTGGTGAAGGCGTGGAAGAAGTTTTAAGAGCGCTTTATAAGAGAATTGAGATTTATAGAAAAGCTCAAGATGATGAAGTGGTGGAAGTTAAAGTTATAAATTAGTTCGTCACAAATAAATTTTTTAATGAATAAAACTAAAAAACTTGGAACAGCATTAATTACGGGAGCCGCCAAGAGAATTGGGCGTGAAATGGCGTTAAATCTTGCCGAAATGGGATATGATTTAATAATTGTTTACAGAAATTCAAAAGAAGAAGCTCAAAATTTAACTAAAGAAATCACAAAAAAATTCGCAGTAAAATGTGAAATTTTTAAATGTGATTTAAGTGATGTTGCACAAACAAAAAAACTCGCAAAATTTGCTAAAGAAAATTTCCCAAGCTGGAATCTTTTAATCAATAACGCATCAATTTTTAACAAATCAAAATTTATTACTGCTCCAGAATCTGAGCTGATGGATAATATGAATATTCATCTATTTTCTCCGCTAATTTTGGCGAAAGAATTTGCACAACATGTTGAAAAAAATTCGATCAAAAACGCGCAGATAATTAACATGATTGATAAAAATATCGCGCGTATCGACACCAATTATTTTTATTATTTATTAAGTAAAAAATCTTTGGCCGAATTTACTAAAATGCTAGCAGTTGAAATCGCGCCGCAAGTTAGAGTAAATGGCATTGCACCCGGTTTTATTTTAAACTCGGTTTTTGAAGAAAACCCATCGCTTGAAACTCAAAATCTGATCAAAAAAATCCCGATGAAAGCGCAAGGTGAAATTGAAAATATTTGGCAGGCAATGGAATTTCTATTAAAAAATAAATTCGTTACGGGACAAATTTTATTTATCGATGGAGGCGCTAGTTTAAATCATGCAGGATAATTTAGAACCTTTGGGAATATTTGCTGGACGCGGAATTTTACCACAAATGTTGATTCGCGAGTGTCAGAAAAAAAGTCGCAAATTTGTGTTATTTTTATTGGAATCCGAAACTTACGAAATTGATTATTCGTCTTACAACCCAATCAAATTGCCTTACGGCGCGATTGAAAAATTTTTGCAGGCGGTAAAAGAAAATCGTATTAAAGAATTAGTTTTTATTGGTGCGGTAAATAAGCCAAATTTTTCTTCGTTAAAAGTTGATAAAACTGGCACAATTTTATTGGCTAAAATTCTGGCTAATAAAATTTTGGGCGACGACGCCGTTCTTCGCGCCGTAATTGGTTTTTTTGAAAAGCAGGGTTTGAAAATTTTACCAATTAATCAGCTTTTAGATTGCGTTGTTTCGCAAAAATCAATGCTAACAAAAATTGCAGCGAGTAAAGAAAATCTGGCAGATATTGCACTTGGTGTGAAGGCGATTAAAACTTTTTCTAATTTTGATGTTGGTCAAAGTTTAGTAATTGCGCAAAAACAGATTATCGCGGTTGAAGCGTTGGAAGGCACCGATCAAATGATTAAAAGATGCGCTGGTTTGAAAGTTGATTATAAGCATAATGCAGTTTTGGTGAAAATGAAAAAGCGTGGTCAAAGCATGAAAGCGGATTTACCGGCGATTGGAGTTGCGACGATTGAAAATTGTCATGCTAGCGGGATTGTCGGGATCGCGATTCAGGCTAATTCGACTTTGGTTTTAGAAAAAGAAGAAGTGATTAAAAAAGCCAATGAACTCGGGTTATTTTTGATGGTGATTTAAATTAATATTTAATGGCCTTAAAAATCCTAAAACTTCCAGAATTAACTAAATCTTTTCCTTCAGAAGTAAAAAATCTTTTTCAAATTTTTAACTCTGAAATCCTCTTAGTTGGAGGTTGCGTGCGTGATCTTCTTTTGAAGAAAAAAATCGCTGATTTTGATTTTGCGACCAAACTTTTGCCTAACGAAATCATAAAAATTCTTGAAGAAAATCATCTCAAAGCCATTCCAACCGGTATAAAATTCGGCACAATTACTGCGGTTGTGAATCATAAAAATTTCGAAATCACCACTTTAAGAAAAGATAATGAAACCGATGGTCGTCATTGCGAGCCGGAATTTATTGATGATTATGAGTTAGATGCCACGCGGCGCGATTTTACTATGAATGCGCTTTATCTGGATGAAGCAGGAAATATTTATGATTATTTTGACGGAATTTCGGATCTGAATAATCAGGAAATAAAATTTATCGATGATACAAATAAGCGAATCAAAGAAGATTATTTACGTATTTTGCGCTTTTTTAGGTTTAGTTGCAAATATGCCAAAAAGCTTGATAGAGAAGGGCTTGCAGCCTGCGTTTTGCAAAAAGAAAATTTAAAAAAATTATCGCGCGAAAGAATAAGATCAGAATTTTTAAAGATTGTTGGAAATGAAAATAAAGAAAATTTACTTGAGATTTTACAGGTTTTAAAAGATCAAAAAATTAGTGCTGAGATTTTTTCAGCAAGGCTTGAAATTGAAGCTTTGGAGCGCCTTTTTGAAATTGAAAAAAAACTGGAATTTTCGGCAGATTTAAAGTTGAAATTGGCAGTTTTATTTTTGAATGAAACTTTTGATTTGAAAGTTTTTGCGCAGGAAATTTGCGCGACGAATTTGGAGAAAAAATATTTGCAGCTTGTGAATTTTTATTCAGCTTCAAGTTTGAATGAGCTTAAAACTCTTCTGGCTTTTGAAGAAAAAAATTTGGTTTTGGATCTTTATCTATTTGCTTTGGTGAGAAATAACCAATCATTAAAAACCGATGAAGCTAAAAATAATCTTGAGTTTTTTCAAAATTTTTCTTTACCGAATTTTCCACTTAACGGTGACGATTTAATGCAACTTGGACTCAAAGGTAGTGAGGTTGGAGATGTGATGAAAAAAGCGAAAATTTTTTGGGCGCAGAATGGTTTTTTATTGAAGAAAGAAGATTTGATTAAGTTTGTGCAAACTTAAATTTCCCATTTTAATACCATCAATCACCCGCAATTGACTTTAAATCTTAGCAAAATTACGTTTCGCGCCTAAGTTTACCAAGAGCCGCAATTTTAATTCTTAAAAATGGCAACATCAAAGCAAGAGCAACTCTACAACGAAATCGTTGAATATTATGCCTACGCCGATCGCTTAATTAGAGCGGTTGAAGATAGCACTCACAAATTGGCCGAACAACAATTTGCCATTGTGGAAGAGGTGGCAACCCGTCTCGAAGATTGTGCTGACAAGCTTACAACCCAATATATTGATTTTGTAAAAACCGGTCAGCCCGACAAAGTTATTGAAGAAGTTAGAAAATCTTTAAATGGCATCGCTGCTAAAATTGAGGAATGCCGTAATAAAATTTTGATGCTCTATCAGGAAAGCGACGAAAATCATAAAACAATATTATAGTTTAAAATGAGCAAACTCCAAAATATCATAACCGCTCTTACGCCTGATCTGAAGCAGGTTGATAAGATTATTCTGGAATTTGCTGTTGGAAAATCACCTTTAATTTCTGAAATTTCTAATCACTTAATTTCTTCCGGCGGCAAAAGAATTCGTCCGATTTTATTAATTTTAGCTTCTAAATTATGCGGCACCAAAACTGGTGAAGATCATCATAATTTAGCAGCCGCAGTTGAATTAATTCACAGCGCCACTTTGCTTCACGATGATGTTGTTGATGTTAGCGAAGTGCGCCGCGGTAAAAAAACCGCCAATGCAATTTGGGATAATAAAGTCACAATTTTGGTGGGAGATTATTTATTTTCGATCGCCTTTCAATTAATGGTTAGAAGTAAAAACCTGCACGTGCTTGATTTGCTTGCCAAAGCTTCGTCAATCATGGCTGACGGTGAAGTTATGCAGCTTGAAAATTCTAACGATATTACACTTACTGAAGAAAAATATTTAGAGATTATTTTTGGCAAAACCGCGGTGCTTTTTTCAGCGGCTTGTGAGTCGGGAGCTTTGATTAACAATTGTTCAGAAGAAAAAACTATTGCGCTGGGAAATTTTGGAAAACATTTGGGAACGGTTTTTCAAATTATTGATGATATTCTTGATTATAATTCTGAAGAATCAGTTTTGGGAAAAGATGTCGGTAATGATTTTTTCGAAGGAAAAGTTACTTTGCCAATTATTCTAACTTACAAAGCCGCTTCTGAAACAGAGCGCAGATTTATTTCAGAAATCTTTACAAAAAACTTGCTTACAACCGAAAGAAATCAAAATGACTTCGTTGAGATTTTAAATCTGATTAAAAAACATGGTGCTCTTGAATTTTCACGAGAAGTCGCTGAAGCGCATCGTGACGCGGCTTTGAAAGAACTCGATATTTTTTCTGATTCTTCTTTCAAAGAAGATTTAATTACAATTTTAGATTACTCGCTAGCCAGGATTTTTTAATGAAATTTATTAGCCATATCACAAAAATTGCGGTCATCATTGCGATTTACGCAATTTTTATGCTGGTGTCGCTGCGCCAATGTAAAGCGCAGGCGATTGATAGCGCATTTTATCAATGGCAGGTTTATGAAATTCAGGAAAATGAATTGGAATATAAAAAATGTTACATCGTTTCACATCCCATAAAATCTGATTCTGATCACAGTTCGCGCCAAAAACCCTATATCATGATCGCCAGATATCAAAAAGATCGCTCCGAAGAAGTGAGTGTTTTCACGGGTTTTGAATATAAATTAAATAGCGAAGTTTTTGTTTTGATTGATGATTCGCAGTTCAAATTGTTGGCTAAAAAAGACATCGCTTGGGCAAAAACCAAAACCGAAGATATTCAGATTATTGAATCAATGTTGCATGGCGGCGCGGTTAAAGTCAGAAGCGATTCAGCAATTGGAACTTACGCTGTTGATGAATATTCTCTGAAAGGAATAACGCGTGCTTACGCGCGGATGAGAGAAATTTGTAAGTAATTATAGAGTTAACTGCTAAAACAAAAAAGCTCCTTTTTCAGATTTTTTCTGAAAAAGGAGCTTTTTATTTTTGAATTTTAAGTATCAGGAGCCACCACCACGCAAACTCGGCGTGTTGCTTCCTATTCCCTGAAAAGGTGTTTTATTCAGAGCAACTCCCGACGCGGGTAAATTTTCTTATCAAAAATATTTTTGCAAGAGGTTTCTTAGAGCTTGTCTAAAATCAAATTCGACTTTGATAAATTTTAAATTCTTCCCAACATTCCCTTGAATAATTTACTTTGCCAAACCAAAATCTCCCGCGGTGAGAGCGGGCGGTTTTCTTGCTTAGCGAGTCAGATTCGAAAGAAAGCAGCTCAAGGCTTGTTGGATCGGGTCGCTCTCACTTCTTCAATTTGATTATTCCTCCTTTTTTCAATGTCATCTTATTTAGTACTTGCCCGAAAATATCGTCCGCAAAATTTTGATGAATTGGTGGGACAAGAGGTTTTGGTTACTACTCTAAGTAATGCTATCAAAAATAATCGTTTACATCACGCTTATATTTTAACTGGAATTCGCGGCGTTGGAAAAACAACTACAGCGCGTATTATTGCCAAAACTCTAAATTGCCTCGATCAGTCTGCAACCTTGACAGCAAAGGCTTGCGGCGTTTGTGATAATTGCAAATTAATCACCGCTTCTAAACATCTGGATGTTATTGAAATTGATGCTGCCAGCAGAACTGGAGTTGACGACATCCGCGAAATTATTGATTCTATTGCTTATGCGCCGGTGATGGCGAAATATAAAATATATATCATCGATGAAGTTCATATGCTTAGTAACAACGCATTCAACGCTTTGTTAAAAACCCTTGAAGAGCCTCCAGCGCACGTTAAATTCATTTTTGCCACAACTGAAATTCGTGAAGTTCCGGTGACAATTCTTTCGCGTTGTCAGCGTTTTGATTTACGCCGCCTCGATGAAAAAGAAATTGAAACCCATTTGGAAAATATTTTAAAACAGGAAAATCTGGAAGCTGAATCGCAGGCTTTAGAATTAATTGCCAAAATGTCAGAAGGTTCGGTTCGCGATTCGCTTTCGCTTTTGGATCAAGCTCTGGCAAGCAATAATCACCAAAAATTTTTGCCGGCTGAGTTAGTTGAAAAAATGTTGGGCTTAACCGACAAAGTAAAAGTCATCGAACTTTTTGAAAATCTTTTGAAAGGCGATTTTTCAGCTGCTTCACAAAGTTTTGCTGAATTTTATTCTTATTCTTCTGATGTTTCGCAACTGGTTCTTGATTTAATGGAAATCACTCATAAAACCACGTCAGTAAAGCTTATAAAAAGTTACAAATTGGAAGGATATTCGCAATTTCAGCAAGAAAAAATCTCCAATATCGCCCGCGAAATTTCGCTGAATTCTTTAACCAGAATCTGGCAAATGTTGCTTAAAGGCAATCAGGAGATCGTTTCTTCCACTTCACCAAAAATGGCTTTTGAAATGCTTTTAGCTCGAATTTGTTACATTGTTGCTTTACCAAATTTGCAACAGGTTCTGCTTAATTTGAATGAAAGGCAGAATTCTGTTGCTGAAAAAAAAGCCGAAATTAATGATGATCTGGTAAATGAAATTTTGCGTAACTTCGAAGGTGCTAAAATTCTAAATTAAAAAATAATTCCTATGTCTGAAGATAAAAAAATTAAAATTCTTTGTGCTGAAGATGAGCAAGAAATCCGTGAAAATATCGCTGACATTTTGCGCGATGAAGGTTTTGAAGTTTTTGAAGCTGAAAATGGCAAAAAAGGTTTTGAAAGCTTCATGCAAAACAAGCCTGATTTAGTGATTTCAGACATCATGATGCCGGAATTGGATGGTTATGGATTTTTGCAATTGATCCGCGAAAACAAAAATATCCGCAATAATACGGTGCCATTTATTTTTCTCACAGCTTTGGGCCAAAAAGATAGCGTGGTAAAAGGTGTAAATTTATCAGCTAATGATTATCTGGTGAAGCCGATTGATTTCGATATGTTGGTTGCGAAAGTTAAAGAAAAAACTTCTAACGCGATTAAAGTTCAGGAAGTTCACAACCGCAATATCAAAAATATTAAGTCACAAGTTTCAAGTGTTTTGCCAAGCGAAATCTCCAGCTATCTTGATGTTATTACCCAAGTTACCTCAGTTTTAAAAACTGAACCTTACGGTCCATTTTCACATCGCCGTTATTTAGAAGATTTAGAAAAAATTTACATTAATTCGATGAAATTGCGCGGTGCAATTTCCAATGCTCTGGATGAAAAAGTTATCGATAATAAATTAAATGCTGATGAAGAAATCATCGGAATTGTTGAATTTATTGATGAATTTATCGCCAGTTTGAGCGAAAGATTTAGAAGCAAAATTGTTTTTGAAACACCTTTTGAGCCAGAAAATCTGCCGCGTTTGAAAGTTGATCGCTTGGTTTTACTTGATGCCATGCGCAAAATTTTTGCTGGTCTATTTAAAACCGACGCTGAAGGAATAGTTAATGTTTCAGTAATGATGGATCATCTCGATCAATTGATAATTATTTTTTATCTAAAATCACAAACTCCAAATATTAATATCAAACCAAACATTGACGAATCGCAAATCGGCAAAATTCTTGATCAACAAAATTGTCGTTTTGAAATTGCTGACAATAAAGAAGGCACCGGAATTTTAAGCGTTCCATCCTTTAGACTTTTAAATAAATAGCATTGTGAAAAAAGAAATTTCGGTGCGTGATTTAAGAGTTTTTGGATTAATTTGGGCTGCTATTTTTTTGATCATTTCTTTTAAGAGTGATAAATTTCAGCCGGCCGCAATATTCATTTCCGTTGGTTTTTTAATGATGGCATTGATTTATCCGAAAATTTATCGCCAAACTAAAATCTATGAAAATTGGATTAAAGTCGGTGATTTTTTAGGAAAAATTAATGGTTTTTTAATCAGCTTTATTTTGTTTTACGGAATTTTTACTCCATCTGCCATAGTTCTTCGTTTGTTAAAAAAAGATCTTCTTCACAAAAAATTAAATTCTTCCACAGCCACTTATTTTATTGATCGCAAAACCCAGCCGGGCGACATGAAAAATCAATTTTAATTTTAAATAAGTGCAAAAAAATTTCTTTGAAAAACACCCTAAAATTATTCTTCTAGTCGTAAATTTATTTTTTCTTGGAATTGTATATTTCATTTTAAGTCTGAATGTTTTTCAGGATGCAAAAGATGGTGAAAAATATAGCGTGATTGATCGCGCAATTTATCAATTAAGATGCGAAGGTAAGCGTCATATCAGAATGCGCGAGAATGCGCCGAATCAAGTTTCATATAGAATTCCGCCTTTTGCGCCGCAAGAAAAATATGTTTTTAGAACCGATGAAAATGGTTTTGTTGAACCATCAAAAATTCATGAAAATCCTGATTTAAATATTTTCTTTTTTGGTGGCTCAACCACTGAATGTGAAACGGTTTTTGAGCTTTATCGTTTTCCATATTTAGCTGGCAGAATTTTGGAAGAAAAAACCGGTAAAAAAATCAATTCCTATAACGCTGGAAAGAGCGGTAATAACTCGCTTCATTCAATCAATAATTTGATTAATAAGGCAGCGCCTCTCCATCCCGATATTATTGTGCGTATGGACAATGTTAATGATCTTTCAACCTTGCTTTATGAGGCAACTTATTGGAATCGCAATAAAGGCAGATCAAACCTAGCTTGCTTTAGCAAGAATTATGATTTGCTTAGAAATTTCTCAAATGAATGGGATGAATCGCCATTTGTTAGTTTGGTTACTGATCCAGCGCATCAGGCGAGAGTTAAGCAGGAGCATTATAAAATTCTAAAATTATTTGTTGCTGTTGTGAGAGGAGTTGGCGCAAAACCAATTTTGATGACGCAGGCAAATCGCATTGAAATTGATCCTGATTTTTCAACTGGAAGAGGGGATGCTGAATTTAACCGCGCTTATCGTAAGCTTTATTTGGAGTTTCATGATATTACGAGACAAGTGGCGAAAGAAGAGAATATAATGTTGATTGACTTAGCAAAAATGGTGCCGCCAAAAGAAGAGCTAATTTATGATTCAGTGCATTTGAGTAATGAAGGATCAAAAATTGTCGCTGGAATTGTGGCGAAGAATTTAGAAAAAACAGTTAAGGAATTTAATAATAAATAAAAATCATGTCACTAATCAAAGAACTTTGGTCTTTCCTCAAAGCCAGAAAAAAATTCTGGCTTCTGCCAATCATAATGATCATGTTGCTTCTTGGCGTGCTACTTGTTGTGGCTCAAGGCTCGGCAATTGCGCCATTCATTTACACCATGTTTTAGGAAACAACAATGTACATACTTGGTATTTCTTCATTTTTTCACGATTCCGCCGCCTGTTTAATCAAGGGCGAAGAAATTATTGCGGCAGCGCAGGAAGAAAGATTCACTCGCAAAAAACATGACGAAGCTTTTCCAAAAAATGCCATTCTTTATGTTTTAAAAGAAGCTGGAATTACGCTCAATCAAGTTGAAGCAATTGGTTTTTTTGAAAAGCCTTTGGTGAAATTTGAAAGATTGATCGAAACTTATTTAGCCGAAGCCCCGCGCGACTTTAAGTCATTTTTAACTTCAATGCCAGTTTGGTTAAAACACAAACTTTTTTTGAAAGATACTTTGATTAAAGAGTTGGCAGAAGTTCAAAAAATTTTAAATGGCGGAAATTCTTTCGACCTTAAAAAAACTAAAGCAGAAATCGAAAAGAAAATTTTGTTTGGCGAACATCACCAATCGCACGCTGCAAGTTGTTTTTATCCATCACCTTTTCGCGAATCGGCAATTTTAACTATGGATGGAGTTGGTGAGTGGGCTACAACCTCAATTGCTTACGGCGTTGATAATAAAATTGAATTCTTAAAAGAAATTCATTTTCCCCATTCTTTAGGTCTGCTTTATTCAGCGATCACTTATTACACGGGATTTAAAGTAAATTCCGGCGAATATAAAGTTATGGGTTTGGCACCTTATGGTGAGCCGAAATATGTTGATATCATCGAAAATAATTTAATCGACATCAAGGAAGACGGTTCTTTCCGCCTCAATATGGATTATTTCAACTATACAGTTGGACTTACCATGACCAATAAAAAATTGGATCAATTATTCGGTCGTCCTGCAAGAAAAGCTGAATCAACTCTCACTCAATTTGAAATGGATTTAGCGCGCTCATTACAAGATGTGACCGAAGAAGTAATGATTAAATTAGCTAGAACAGCGCAAAAAATTACGGGCAGTAAAAATCTCACATTAGCTGGTGGAGTTGCCCTAAATTGTGTTGGCAATGGAAAAATTCTGCGCGAAAAAATATTTGAAAATATCTGGATTCAGCCAGCAGCTGGAGATGCTGGTGGCGCTTTAGGCGTGGCGCAATCTATTTATTATCAGCATTTCAACAAGCCGCGCCAATGTTTTGAAAGTGGCGTGGACAATATGAAAGGTTCATATTTAGGCAATAAATCAACTAATGAAGAAATTAAAGATTACTTAGATTCCGTAGGTGCGCGCTATCATTTTATCGATAGTGAAAATGAATTATTAAACCTAATTTCTCAATCTTTGGCCGAAGAAAAAGTTGTTGGTTGGCATCAAGGTCGCATGGAATTTGGTCCGCGCTCTTTGGGCGCGCGCAGCATTATTGGTGATGGACGCAGTTCGAAAATGCAATCGATCATGAACTTAAAAATAAAATATCGTGAAAGTTTCAGACCATTTGCGCCAGCAGTTTTGCGGGAAAGATTAACAGATTATTTTGACATAAATTGCGATAGTCCTTACATGCTTTTGGTAGCGCCCGTTAAAAAAGAAATTGCCAAACCAATGTCAAAAGATGAAGAATCTTTATTTGGGATCGAAAAATTAAATGTCTCGCGTTCAACAATTCCGGCCGTTACTCACGTTGATTATTCGGCGCGAATTCAAACTGTTCACGAAAAAACCAATCCGCGTTTTTACAAATTAATCAAAAAATTTGATGAAAAAACCGGATGCGCAGTTTTAATTAACACTTCTTTTAATGTGCGCGGCGAACCAATTGTTTGCAGCCCGCAAGATTCATATAAATGTTTCATGCGCACTGAAATGGATGTTTTGACAATTGAAAATTTTCTTCTTTACAAGGAAGACCAACCACAGTTTTCCGATCAACAAGACTGGCAAAAAACCTACGAACTTGATTAATAATGCCTAAAAAAAAGCATTTAAAAAAACATTTAAACCATCTTCCAGACTTAGATCTAAAAGGTGCGATCAAAACTTTAAAAAGAAAAATTGGTCTTTTTTATAAGATCAATTTTTTTCTGTTTTTAATCGTTTCAATCGTTTTAGCCTATTTTGTAATTTTAGTTTCAACCGAACCAAAATCAGTTCCTTTTGTTACCGAAAAAATCGAATCGGTTTTGCAAGAAAAGCTCGGGCAAGATGTTAGTCTAAGCAACAGCTATATCAGTTTCACGCGTTACGGCACTTTAAAAGTAGCGATTTCAAGTTTAAAAATCCTCTATTCGCTTCCTGATAGTCCTGATAAACAAGCAATCATAATTCCTAAACTCGAAACTGAATTTTCGTTGTTTGGACTATTAACGATGCATTTCCAACCCAGTAAAATTAAAATCATCGATGCTAATTTCATAATGGATGATTTGCAAAAATTGCAACAAGCTGATTCCGGACAAGAGACGGGCAATATCTCGCCAATAATTAAATTTTTAGCTATGATAAAAAGTGGCGAAATTCCGATTGAAAATTTTGAAGTTGAAAACACTAAATTAATTTTTCGCGACGCCAAAATTAAAACTGAAATCCTGCTCAAGAAATCGCAGATTCGTGCTTCCACAACCAAAAAAACTCTTTTCATTTCTTCGATAAATAAAGTTAGTTTTGACGCTACAAAAAGTGATGTCGATCTCAAAGCTAATTGCCAATTATTTGAAAAAGGTGGCTTAAAATGTGATTTGGTGCTGGAAAATTTTCTCCCAAATTGCGTGGCTTCACTTCATAAATCACTTAGTCATTTAAACCAGATTCATGCTGCAATTAATGCGACGGCATCGCTTTCAATCAAGGATGGCGA
Source organism: uncultured Alphaproteobacteria bacterium (assembly GCA_903937405.1). Taxonomy (GTDB): domain Bacteria; phylum Pseudomonadota; class Alphaproteobacteria; order Rickettsiales; family UBA1997; genus UBA2645. The sequence goes on from CAIZZE010000054.1 coordinate 36,647, forward strand.
GCTACATAATATTTTATTTAAAGCGACATCCAAAAAAGGCGATTTTGATTTTCCACAATTTTTCAGTCAGAAAATGGATTTCACTAATTTTTCCGTCACCGGAGAATATGATGATCAAATTGGGGTTTTAAATTTATCAGAAATCAAAACTGATTTCACCGATCCGCCAGCAATTCAGGCAGCAAAAATTGCTCCGTCGCATTTGGATATGTCGCTTTTGATTTCCGATTTAAAAAATCCGGCCAGCAAAAAACTCGATTTTTTTATTAAATTGCAGGATGTGCAAAATGATAAAATGGAAAAATTCTGGCCAAGCGCGCTGCATCAAAAAGGCATTCGCGAATGGGTAATTACAAATATCCGTGGCGGAATGGTGCGCAATGCTTATGCTAAATTTTCGCTCACCGAAACCCCAAATATAATCAATCTTGAAAGCATGGATGCGCAGGTGGTTTTTTCTGATTTTAATTTAGAATATGATAAAAATTTTCCGCCAATTTCACATGTTTCTGGAATTGCTAATTTCGGAATTAACGGCATGAAAATTGCCATTGCTAGCGGTGATGTTTTAAATAGTAAAATTTCAGATGGTTTGGTTGAAATTGATAATTTTCTGGCTCCGACAACCTTGTTGAAAATTTCTGGAAAATCAAAAGGAAGCGCTAGTGACGGGCTTAAACATGTTGATTATAAATCTACATTTGCCACCGAGATTGAAAAATATTTAAATGGCGATTCACAAAATGATTTTGATATTCGCATTCCATTGAAGGAAAAAATAAATTTGAAAGACACTTACATCGCAGTTAATTCCACGATCAAATCTTTGAATAATCCTTATCTTCGTGGCGGCGTTGTGATTAATGCCAAGAAAGATTTTAAGAGTAGTGATTTTATCGCCAAAGCTGATTTAACCGCCGCAGAATTGACGGCGACAAGTTTTGATGTTGCTAAAGCTGCAAATATTGAATCGAATTTAAGTTTGGTTGTTGATGTGAGAAATCCGAAATTGGTGGCGATTAAAAATATTATTTTGCAGAAAAAGGAAAATATTCTGGAAAAAACGTCAAAGAAATCGGCACAATTTAGAAAATCCAATTCCAAAATTACTGGTGAAATAGCTTTTGAAACCTCGCCATTCTTGTTTACCGCCGCAGATCTTAAAAATGATAATTTCGGGCGTAATAATTTCTCAATTTCTTATAAAATTGATAAAAAAACTTCAACGCAAAAACTTTTTCTTCGCGGAAAACAATTTAATTTAGCAACTCTTCTTGCTGAAAAACAAAAATTTTCACAAGCTGGAGCGGAAAATAAAAAGTTCAATAATTTACAGATACAAATCGCCACCGATAATCTGGCGCTTTTGCATAATAAAATGATCAAGAATTTTTATCTTTCGCTCAACATGGAAAAAGGAATTTTCATGCGTGGTTTGGCGAAAGGAGATTATGCAAAAAGCCAGCTCTTGAGTTTAAAAGCCGAGAAAAAATCGGAAAATGATCCTGATTTGCAAATTGAAGGCAATATTTTTGATGTTGGATATTTTGCTGAAGCCTTTGGAATTTCTGATACAATTTCTGGCGGAGATGCTAAAATAAAGGCTCACGGGCATGTCGCAGATAATAAACAAGTTTTGATCGGTGAAATTACGATTAGTGACAATATCACGATTTATGAAAATCAGGCGGTAAAAAAATTAGCCACCAACACACTTTTTTCTGCAATCAAAGACCGAATTTTTTCAAATGATAAAACAATTTTTGATTCTGTTAAGGTTGATTTCAGATATGTTGACGGCATCTTAAATATTAAATCATTGATCGCCAATAATTATAAAATCGGTATTACTGCGAAAGGAAAAGTTGATTTAAAAAATAATATTTACGACATCCGCGGCATGATTGTTCCGGGTTTTATCATTAACAATCTTTTTGGAATCGTCAGAATTCCAATTATCGGCAACGTCATCAGTGGTTTGCTAACGGGTGGAGAAGGCGGAGGATTATTCGGAATCCGCTATGAATATATTCGCAAAAAAGGTGACGCTGAAGCAACTTTTGAAACCAACAAAGTTTCATCTTTTGTACCAACTTCGATTAAGAGTTTGTTTGATTTGATTTAGGGTTTTATTGAAAATTTATCAAAAAAAGGAATGAGAAATTATTTGGTAAATATTGATTGTTTTATTCTTGAAGTTAATGATCCTATTTAACTACTTTTACCATATTACTTTTGATTAATTAGTTGCTAAACATATTCATGAAATTTTGCTATAAAAAACGCGCCTTCACTCTAATTGAACTCTCCGCCGTCATCGTAATCATCGGAATCCTAATCGCCGGCTTAATGGGAGCAACAGGTTTAGTCAAAAAATCCAAAATCGCCGCTGCTCGAAGTTTAACCAAAGCTTCTCCCATTGCAGGTATAACCGACAACGCCCTTTGGTTAGAAAGTAGTGCTGAATCTAGTTTTAAGGACACTGAAACTTCTACTGGCGATGCAGTAACAACTTGGTATGATCAAAAAAACGCTGC